>JAEXZK010000009.1 GCA_023451415.1 Bacillota bacterium
CATACAAAAGCCTTGCGCATGAAGTTTTTGCGCATGTGGGGCGTCCCGCCCCACGCGCTTGAATCGAAAGGCCGTGCCGCTGAAAGCGGCACATGGCCATTTTGCTATGCTTTTGCATAGCAAAAAACAGCTGCAAAAAGCAGCTGTTTTTTTATGTGCATCCAGCCGCCCATAGGCCGGCGCTTGACCCCCAATCCGCTTTTTCTGCATGGATCATTGCAGCAGGTAAATGACAAGCAGATGGCCGTATAATAAAAGGTAGAAAAACCATTTTGAGATTTTAAGGCCGGACCTTGTGCGTATATAGATAAAGGGCAGCGCCAGGAGAGAAAATATCTCAAATCCAATTGCGTGACCCCCTATTTTAATGCTCATGTTACATAGAGAAGCAGAAACAAATAAGACAAGAACAGACCGACCACGCTATTCCGAAGCAAGGAACGCGGTAGAAATATTCACAGATTTATGCTATCCTGTTTGCCGTAAAATGATTAAATTCTGTATCGCACCTAAAATGCACCCTAAAAGTGCGTGATAGTTGGTGGAAGCACCCGGCAAATTTTGCTACGATATAGGCACAATAAAACACGGCGGAGGTATCTTTATGAAAATCACATTATTTATGCTATTAGTTTCGCTACCGATTTTCTTCTTAACCATAGGAGGCATTGTGTATCTGTTTATATTGCTATGCAGAGCGTTTAAAAGGTACATAAATTCTTCTCACAGCAAAAAACAACAAGCGACTGTAAAAAAGTCATTGGGTGAGGTTTCGAAAAATCATCGAACCAAAAATAAGATGACACAAGAGTTTGTAGCGGAGACAATCGGTGTCAGCAGACAATCCGTATCGAAATGGGAACAAGGTTTAACAGACCCCAGCACTTCCAATCTTTTTGCTTTGGCAAAGCTCTTTGGTGTTTCAGTTGAAGAACTGCTAAAAGAAATTGAGTGAAAGGGACAGCGGCGGTCTGGCGTGAACGCCAAATCGCCGCTGTTGCTATCTCAAAAACTTCCATGTAGCAAACCCAGTCGGAGCAGCGGGCGGTCAAGATGAACGGGCTGCGCCCGCCGTTGACAGTCCCGTCCGGCTTTACTAATGGGTAGTCAAGGAGCGACAGCCTAAAGTGCTGCCGCCCTTTATTACTATTCAAGAGAGGGGGCGTTTCCATGACCAGCTTTGAGCAGTACAAAAGAAAGGTCCGAAGTCGGTTTTCAGCCGGCTCCGGACCTTCTTTATGCTTTTTTGGGGGGATCAGCCCGGAGGCCAAGCCAGGGACCGCCCGCCCAGGACATGGAAGTGGAGATGGCCCACAGTCTGGCCGCCGTCCTCTCCGCAATTGGTGACTACCCGGAAGCCTTTGTCCAGCCCCAGTTCCCGGGTGGTCTTGGCAATGACCTCATAAATATGGGCCACCACAGCGCTGTTGCCGCTGTCCAGGGCCGCCGCCGAGGGGATGTGCTCCTTGGGGATGACCAGGAAGTGGACGGGGGCCTGGGGGCTCAGGTCATGGACGGCCAGGCACAGGTCGTCCTCGTACACCTTGTTGGAGGGGATCTCCCCCGCCGCTATCTTGCAGAAAATGCAGTCGCTCATAGTCGGTGCGCCTCCTTTATCATAAAATAGGCCGGGTCCTTTGCAAAAGCCGGTATCCGCCGCCGCGCTGCAGGCATGCGCCCGGAAACCCCTGCGGGAACCCGGGGAAGGTGTCTTTTCAAACGCGGGGGAAGGCGGAGTCTTTTGCTCCCGCCTTCACTTCATCATGGCCAGCAGCACGTCGGGCAGCTGGGCCACGGCCTCGTCGATCTTGAAAATATCCACGACGCCGCCCATGGCGCTGTCGGGCCGGCCGCCGCCGCTGCCTCCGGTCACGGAGGTAATGGCCTTGATCACCTTGCCGGCATGGATGCCCGCGGCCACCGCGTCGGCGCCCACGCTGACGGCGATGGAGCCCTTGCCGTCGCTGGTGGAGGTGAGGACGCAGATGGTGTCGCTGCGGCGGGATTTGGCCGTGTCGCACATGGCCCGGAGAACCTCGGGCTTGGAGCCCACAAATCCGGCGCACACCAGGCGGTAATTGCCGATGGGCCGGGCGTTGGCAAAGAGGTCCTCCACCTTCATGGCGGCCATCTTCTGCTCAAAGTCGGCCAGCTGTTTATCCTTGGCCTTCAGGTCCGCAGTCATGGCGGAAATTTTGTCGCCCAGCTCGCCGGGGTTGCCCAGCTTGAGGACCGACGCGGCGTTCTGGAGGATGGACTCCTCCTCGTGGAGGACCCGGAGGACCCCCCAGCCGGTGGTGGCCTCGATGCGGCGGATGCCGGCGGCAATGGAGGATTCTTTAAGGATCTTGAAAAGCCCCAGCTTGGCGGTGTTGTCCACATGGGTGCCGCCGCAGAACTCGATGGACTTGCCGTTCATGTCCACCACCCGGACGATATCGCCGTATTTCTCTCCAAAGAGGGCCATGGCCCCCACCTTGCGCGCCTCCTCGATGGGCATCTCGGTGGCGGTGACGGGGTTGGCCTCCAAAATCAGCTCATTGACCCTGTGCTCCACCCTGGCCAGCTCCTCGGGAGTCATGGCGCTGAAGTGGGAGAAATCAAACCGGCAGACCTTGTCGTCCACATAAGAACCGGACTGATGGACGTGGCTGCCCAGGACCTCCTGGAGGGCCTTCTGGAGCAGGTGGCAGGAGCTGTGGTTGCGCATGATGGACTCCCGGCGCTCCCGGTCCACCCTGGCGGTGACGGTGTCTCCGGTGGTGAGCACCCCCTCCTTCATCCTGCCGATGTGGAGGAAGGCCCCGGTGGGGGATTTTTTGCAGTCCCGCACCTCAAACATGCTGGAGCCGCAGGTGATGGTGCCCATGTCGCCCACCTGCCCGCCGCTCTCGGCGTAGAAGGGGGTCCTGGACAGGACGATGGCCGCCTCGTCCTCGTCTCCCAGGCTGTCGGCAAGCTCGTTTTCGTAGATGATGGCCAGCACCTGGGCCTCGGTCTCCATGGCGGAGTAGCCCACAAACTCGCCCTTCAGGTCCCGTCCGCCCAGGACGTCTCCGGCCCAGGCCGCGTCGCCCAGGGCCGCCTTGGTGGCCTCTCGGGCGGTTTCCCGCTGGACCTTCATGCAGGCCTGGAAGCCTTCCTCGTCCACGGAAAGCCCCTTCTCCTCGGCGATCTCCTTGGTCAGGTCGATGGGGAAGCCGTAGGTATCATAAAGCTTAAAGGCCTCGTCGCCGGGGAAGACCTTTTCGCCGGCGGCCAGCAGTTTGTCGATGAGGCCGCCGACCATCCCCAGGCCCTGGTCGATGGTCTTGGCAAAGCGCTCCTCCTCCATCTTGATGACCTTGACGATGTAGTCCTTGTTCTGGGTCAGCTCGGGGTAGGGCCCGGCGTTCTCGCTGATGACGGTCTCGCAGACCTTGTAGAGGAAGGGCTCGCTGATGCCCAGCAGCCTGCCGTGGCGGGCGGCCCGGCGGAGGAGCCGGCGCAGGACATAGCCGCGTCCCTCGTTCAGGGCCACCACGCCGTCCCCGATCATAAAGGTAGTGGACCGGATGTGGTCGGTGACCACCCGGATGGAGACGTCGGTCTTGGGGTCCTTCTTGTACTCCACGCCGGCGATGGCGCAGATGTGCTTCATAATATTCTGGACGGTGTCCACCTCAAAGAGGTTATCCACCCCCTGCATGATGCAGGCCAGGCGCTCCAGGCCCATGCCGGTGTCGATGTTGGGGTGGTCCAGGGGGGCATAGTGGCCCTCTCCGTCGGAGTTGAACTGGGTAAAGACCAGGTTCCAGAACTCCACAAAGCGGTCGCACTCGCAGCCGACATGGCAGTCGGGGCTGCCGCAGCCCTTGTCGGGCCCGCGGTCAAAGTATATCTCGGAGCAGGGGCCGCAGGGGCCGGAGCCGATCTCCCAGAAGTTGTCCTCCTTGCCCAGGCGGACCATATGGCTGGGGTCCACGCCCCGGCGCTTGGTCCAGATCTCATAGGCCTCGTCGTCGTCCTCGTACACCGAGACATAGAGCTTGTCCACCGGCATCTCCAGAACCTGGGTGATGAACTCCCAGGCCCAGGTGGTGGCTTCTTCCTTGAAGTAATCGCCGAAGGAGAAGTTGCCCAGCATCTCAAAATAGGTGCCGTGGCGGGCGGTCTTGCCCACGTTCTCGATGTCGGGGGTGCGGATGCACTTCTGGCAGCTGGTGGCCCGCTTGCTGCCGTTTGGCAGGGTGGCAAGGCCGGTGAAGTATTTCTTCAGGGGGGCCATGCCGGAGTTGATCAGCAGGAGGCTGGCCTCGTCCTGGGGCACCAGGGGCGCCGAAGCCAGGCGGGTGTGCATCTTGCCCTCAAAGAATTCCAAAAACTTTTCTCTGAGTTCGTTGAGTCCTGTCCATTCCATGGTTCGTCTACTCGCTTTCTATCCTTCTCAAAATTTGGGGCAAAAAAGAACGGCCCCCGTCCCAGCCGCTGGGACGAAAGCCGGTGCTTCCGTGGTACCACCCAGATTGCGCCCCAAAGGAGCGCCTCTCTGTCCGGCGATAACGTGCCGGGGTCCGCCGTCCCTCCTCGGGACAGGGCTCTGGGGCGGCCCGTTCCCAGCCTCCGCGGGGGCTTCCAGCCTAAGGCCCTCCCTTTCTGGTGCGGAGCATGGGGGAACTTCTTCCCTTCATTGCCTGTAACATGGCTATTATACTGTGTCCGCGGGCTGTTGTCAACCGCCGCTGCACCATCCTTTTACCAAAAAAGATCGACCGGGGCCTTCTCCCATGGTATAATAACCGTAAGACGGCTATTATACCGATTATGGCCAAGGCGACAAGCGCCTCAACGGCCAATTATACCACTCGCTGCGCTCATGGTATAATAACTGCAAAACAGTTATTATACCGGTCATGCGCAGGCCATTCGCGCCCCACGGCGGGGGCGGCAGTCACCCCAGCCATCATATTTACAGCATTCCGCCGGCAGACATGCCGTAATGAAGCAATACAGCCAGGAGGCGATATATTTGGCAACTATGATACGCTGCGGCACCTGTGGCAAACGGTACGACTACAATAAGGATGAGCTTTGTCCCCGGTGCGGAGCCTACACCAGCCCCTCCGACCGTCAGCAGCAGATGATCCAGGTGGAACGGCAGCTGCTCAGCGAGCGGGTCCGGAGCAGGGAGGCAGATTGCACCCCTCAATGTATGCCCGACGGTTACGGCGGGCATGAGGACAGGCGCCGGCAGCATCCGGCTTCTGCTTCGTCCCCCGCCGCCCAGTCCGCCACCCGCACCACCATGCGCCGGGAGGCGGCCCAGCCACGATATGACGCCCGCCGGGAATACGCCCAGGAACGCCAGGGGAAGACTCTTGGCAAAATCAAGGCCGCTGTTCTCCTGGCGGCTGCGGCAGTGGTGCTGCTTTTTGTCCTGCCAGCGGCAGCGGGCCCCGCCCTGGAGGAGCAGGCTCTTCTTTTCGGCCGGGTGGAGGATTTTCCTGTCCACTCCCACAGTCTGGGGGAGACCTTCCAGACCGGGGGTTTTTCCATCACCGCCTCGAAGTGGGGCTTTGTGGAGGACCCCGTCCTGGAATTGCGCCTCCCCGAGGGCAAGCGGATGCTGTATGTGCAAGTGAACTTCCCGGGGGTGGACGATCCCGGGGATGTCCTTCCTGAGGTGTACCTCAGCTCGGGGGGCGTTTACTACCCCTGCCTCACCGGCAGCGGCTACTGGCAGCTTTCCAGCATTGCCCGGGATGCAGGCTATGAAGAGGTCTCCCTGATGGACGCGGGGTATTACGACCCGGTGGACGGCTATTTTCTCTTTGTGGTGGACGGCGCTTCCGCTCCCTTCACCCTCTGCGTGGAGGAGCTCCAGCACAGCCTTCTGGGCTGGGCCAGGGTCGCGGGCGTCCATGAGATAGCCCTGGGCACGGGCAGCGGAATGGGGGTGTCCTTATGAGCCGGAATCATTCCGGGAACCCCAAGGCGCGTCTCATCGTCCTGGCTGTGGTCCTGGCCTTTTACCTGGTCCCCGCTGTTTTCGGCTTCCTGTTCAGTGGTCTGGAAAATCTGGCGGACGCCCTGGACGGAGGAAGCCCCCAGGCCTTTTTGTCCCTGGATGACGCCGCTGTCCAGCGGGACAGCCTCGGCCCCGACGGGGAGGGCAACATCATCCTGCTGCTTTCCATGGACCTGAGCAACCACGGCAGCGGCTCCACCCATCTGGACGAGTACACCGTCAGCGTCCGTTACACCGACGCCGAAGGCTACACCCATTATGTGGACGACATTTTCCTGGCCGGGGATGAGGAGCCCTTCCTTCCCGCCGGACGATCCACCGGTCTGGATTATCTCTTCCAGGTGCCCGACGGCAGCGTTTCCCTGGTCCTGGACTATTGGAGCGGGATGCCCGGGGCTGAGGGCGGCGGACGGCGGACGATCCCTCTGGAGTAATGCGGAGCGGTTTGAGGCCGGGGGCCGGCTGGGACAATGTTTCTGGCGGCGCCGTCTCCCTGATCCCGGGCCGCTGGGGCGGAGGGTCCTCCGGTGTGACCCGGGCCGTCTGGCCTGGGGCGAAGTGGCGCGAAAAAACGCCGGGAAGCCTTGGGGAAGTCTGGATATTCCCGGGCAAATTTGTCAGGACGCCCCGGCTATCCCCCGTGCGGCTTCTTCCACGGCAGACGCTTCTCCTTCCGGAGGGGCGGCTGCCGTTTCTTTTCCGCCGGAGAAAAAGTCTATCAGCCCCTCCACCAGCTCCACCCCGGCAAAGGCCATCTTATAATCCGGGCGCTCCCCCAGCGCCTGGATCTCCCGGGTCAGCTGGGGCTGATTTTTGGCCGCGGCGTCCACACACATGGGCGGAAACATGACGCACCACCAGTTGCGGCCTTCCGCTCCGCCTATGGTGACCCGCACCGCGTCGTAGTACCCGGCCGGAAGGGTGGCCGCGTCGTAGACCCGGGTCTCAAAGTACATATTAACCATTTCCACATTCACGGGGTAGTCGTACCCACATCGGGCAACCTCTTGCTGGGCAGTCCGGCGGATGGCCTCCAGGTGTTCCCGGGCGGCCGTTTCGGCTGCGGCCAGGTCCCCGGCGGCGGCAAACATCTCCTCCGTGGCCTCCAGCACGGCGTCCCGGACCTGGAGCTTCAGGGCCTGGTCGGCCCCGCTGTTGGAATTTGCCAGGATATGGAGCCGCAGCACCTGGCTGCGTATCTCCTGGCACTGTCCGCCGAAGGCCATAACGATGCTGATCACCAGAGCCAGCATCAGCCCGCCGATCAGGGCGCCGTCTATTTTTGACATTCTGTCCATCATAACAAAAAACCGTCCTCTTTCCGTGTTGTCGTTCTTCTGCACGGAAAGTATGGGCGGTTTTGTTTTGTTTTAACACCGGGTCAGGAAAAATTTCCCTGGGCGGGCGTCAGGCCTGGCGGAGCAGTTCTTCGGCCTCGGGGTTGGCAATCCCCAGTTCCTCCAGGTACTTTTGGATCCGCCGCAGGGCCTCGATGAGGTGGTTGACGGAGTAAGAATAGGAGATGCGGACATGGCCCTCGCCGCTCCGGCCAAAGGCGTCGCCCGGCACCACGGCCACCTTCTGACTAAGGAGGAGGCCTTCGCAGAATTCCTCCGAGGTCATCCCGGTGCGGCGGATGGAGGGGAACACATAGAACGCGCCCTGGGGGTCGGCGCAGGTGAGGCCCATTTTGTTGAGGCTGTTCACCAGGAGCCCGCGGCGCATCCCAAACTGCACCGCCATCCGGCCGATCTCGTCGTCGCAGCTGCGCATGGCCTCAATGGCCGCGTACTGGCTGGTGGTGGGGGCGCACATGATGGCAAACTGGTGGACCTTGGTCATCTGGGCGATGATCTCCCGGGGGCCCGCGGCGTAGCCCAGGCGCCAGCCGGTCATGGCGTAGGCCTTGGAGAAACCGTTGACCACCACCGTCCGCTCCCGCATCCCGGGGATGGAGGCGATGGAGACGTGGCGATCCTCATAGGTGAGCTCGGCATAAATCTCGTCGGAAAGAACCACGATGTCCTTGTCCCGGAGCACGTCGGCAATGGCCTCCAGATGCTCCCGGCGCATAACGGCGCCGGTGGGGTTGTTGGGGAAGGGGAAAACCAGCATCTTGGTCCTGGGGGTGATGGCCGCCGCCAGGGCCTCGGGGGTCAGGCGGAAGCTGTCCTCGGCCTTGGTGACGATGGGCACCGGCACGCCCCCGGCCAGCCGGGTGATGGGGTCATAGGCCACAAAGCAGGGCTCGGGGATGAGCACCTCGTCTCCGGGATTGATGACCGAACGGATGCACAGGTCGATGGCCTCGGAGCCGCCCACGGTGATGAGCATCTCCTTGAGGCCGTCATACTTGAGGCCAAAGCGGCGGAAAAGATACTTGGAGCACTCCTGGCGCAGCTCCTTGAGGCCGGCGTTGGCGGTGTACCAGGTCTGGCCTTTTTCCAGGGAGTCCATCCCCGCCCGGCGGATGGCGTAGGGGGTCTTGAAATCCGGCTCCCCAACGCCCAGGGAGATCACCCCCTCTATCTGGCTGGCCATATCAAAGAAGCGGCGTATGCCGGAGGGTTTAAGCTCCTGGACGCAGGAGCTGAGAATCTTGCTGTAATCCATCAAAAGTATACCTCCCTTTCATCCCGTTCGCGGCCGGCTGTGACGATCCCGGCCTCCTTATATTTACGAAGCACAAAATGCGTGGCGGTGGACTGGACCGAGTCCAGAGGCGCCAGACGCCGGGAGACGAACATGGCCACTTCCTTGAAGCTCTTGCCGGTGACAGTGAGGGCCAGGTCATAGCTGCCGCTCATCAGGGTGACGTCCTCCACCTCGTCAAACTGGGCGATGGTGTTTGCAATATCGTCAAAGCCCATGCCGCTTTTGGGAGTGACCTTGATCTCGATCCGGGCGATGCACAGATCCCGGTCGGTCTTATCCCAGTCCACCACGGCGCGGTAGCCCTTGATGACCCCCTGCGCCTCCAGTTCCTCGATCTTTGCAGCCACTGCCTCGGGTGTTTCCCCCGTCATGGCTGCCAGCTGATCACAGCTGAGCCGGGCGTTTTCCGAAAGGATGCGCAGTAATTTTTCCATGGTCCTCCTCCTGTCTTCGTTAAAAAAAATTCAATGCTTTATTGCCCTAAAGAGGTTTTCACCTAGTATAGACTATTTTTCTCCAAGACACAAGCCCCAAAATCAAAGCGCCGGCCCCCGGGGGAACCAGCGCTATCCTTTACAGCAGCCTGAGCATCACGGGCTTGCGGTCCTTGTAGAAGGCAAAATATTCGTAGCCCAGGTCCAGCAGCAGATCCATGGCCACGTTAAAATCCGCTCCGATATCCTGGGCCAGATGGGCGTCGGACCCCAGGGTGATCAGCTCTCCGCCCAGCTGGCGGTAGCGGGCCAGGACGGCGCGGTCCGGGGTGCTGTGGCCCAGGCCGTAGCGGTAGCCGGAGGTGTTCACCTCCAGGGCCTTGCCGTTATGGATCAGGGTGCGCAACGTCTCGTCGATGAGGTCCATGTATCTTTCATAGCGGAAGGGGATGCGGTATTTGCCCCAGATGTACCGCTCGGCGTAGCCCAGGTGGGCCAGGGAATCAAAGCCGTTCCACCGGGCGAGGTCCAGGTTGGCCTGATAGTAGCCTTCCAGGATGTCGGTCACCACCACGCCGGGATCGTTGAAATCCACATAGAACAGGTCCTTTCCGGCTTCCAGGCTGTGGACCGATCCCAGCACCACGTCAAAGCTTATCTCTGAGAGGATGGACTGCGCCACATCGGGGAACATCTGCGGCTGAGCCAGCTCGATGCCCTTGGCGATACGGACGCTGGAGCCGAAAGTGGCGCGGGCCAACTCGGTTTCAAAGGCGGACTGCCTCAGGCGGGTGTCGTGGCCCTCTTCCACCAGATCGCACTCAAAGTGGTCGGTGACAGCAAAGCCCATGATCCCCTTCTCGATGGCCTTCTCGCAAAGATAGCTCACCGAGTGATTGCCGTCGGGGGAGTTGTCACTGTGGGTATGGCTGTCAAAAATGTTCAGCTTCATGTCGTCTAACCTCACTCCGTCCTTGACCATGCGGACATAAATTTGCAGTTTCAGTCGCGCCAATTCTGCGCAAAGCAATTAACATCACTTATAATATCACCCTTTTGGAGGGATGAACACCTGGTTTATGAACTTTTCAAAAAAATTCCCTGCATTTTATAGGAATTTCTCATGGCCTCCGTTCCGGTATCTCCTTTTTTGGATGGAAACCACAAGCTTTTTCACAAAGATCGTTCTGCTTTTAACAATTATGCTGGTCTCTGGGGCACTTTCGGGGCCTTTACGCTATTTTAACTTGAAAAAGCATAAAAATAGGTATATGATTGTTCACAATCTCAGCCTCATTTTGGAGATGGGATTGGGTAATACTGAATTTGAACCAATTTCTTTTGCAGAGGGGAGGCCGGTTATCCATGGCCATGGATAATATTTTGGAGATGCTGGTGGCCGCCGACAAAAAGGCCTGCGCCATCGTGGACGACGCGGAGGAAACCCTGGATTCCACCACAGCCACCCTGGACCGGGAGGTGTCCAAGTTCAAGGAGGACTACGCCCAACGCGCCACCCACCGCATCGGCGTCATTCGGGATGAAGAAGGCAAAGCCTCCCAGGAGGCCCTGGAAGATATCTCCAGGCGTTATGAAGCGCTGATGGCCAACCTGGACAAAGCCTACGAAGAACACCACAAGGAGTGGGAAGCGGAAATTTTCCGGCGGTGCATCGAAAATTAGCGGTCCGCCCCGCACATTTGTTGGAAAGGAGTGTGCCGGATGCTCAAATCCTTTTCGAGCAAAGCCATTGCCACCAAGGCCCGGGCCATGTACGGCGGACGGCTGACCAAGGCCGACTACACCGAGCTGATGAAGCGCTCCACCGTCCCCGAAGCGGCGGCATACCTGCGGGACAACACCCATTACGGGGACGTCCTAAGCAGGGTGGATGTGGCCGCCATACACCGCGGCCAGCTGGAAAACCTTCTGCGCCAGGAGCGGTATAACCGCTACCTCCGGCTGATCCGGTATGATTTCTCCCGGGAGGCTGGGTTCTACCAATACCTTTTCCTTTGGGACGAGATCCAGCAGATCATCAACCTCCTGCGGTACATCGGCGCCGGGAGCGAAGGGGAATTCCAGATCCGGGGGGCCGAACCTCTCTATTGTTCTTACAACAGGGAGGCCTTGCTCCGGGCCCGCACCTATGAAGCGGTCTTTGAAGCCCTGCGGGGCACCGATTATTACAAGCTCCTCCGCAAGCACCCCATCCGGGATGGAGAGAGCAAAAACAAGCTGGATCTGGTATCCATTGAGCGGGACCTGACCACCTACTATTACAACAGGGTCTTTGCCTCCATCGGCAGGGAGTTTGACCGGAGCACGGCCCGGGAGCTGCGGGAGGTCTTTCTGCGGCAGATCGACGCCGAAAACATCACCAACGCCTACCGCCTGCGGCGGTTCTTCAAAAGTGCCCCGGAGTACATCCGCTCCAGTCTCCTGCCCTTCCGCACCCCCAGCCACAAGCTCATCGAACAGATCATCTGTGCCGAGCCCCAGGAGCTGGACCAGATCCTCCGCAGTTCCCACATGGGCGCCGGCGCCACCGACGACGATATGGAGTTTATCGAAACCCTCACCCTCCGCCTGCGGGACAAGTACACCAAGAAGATGATGCGGTATTCCACCCATGCCCCCGTGACCCTGGTGGCCTATGTCTCCCAAATGGAGGTGGAGCTCTCCAATATCATCAATATTGTGGAGGCCATCCGCTACCAGCTGGCCCCCGCCGATATCGCCAAAATGCTCATTTTATAGCGTCATGCAGCGCATGGCGGCCAGCCTCAACAAAACCTGGAAAGGTGGTGAAGTCTATGTCCATTGAGAAGATGTCCCTGGTAACCATCCGCGGCGATAAGCAGTATCTGGACGAAGTACTGCTGCGCTGTCAAAGCACCGGTGTCTTTCATCCCGAGATGGCCTCCTCCCTCAGCGAGTACGCGGGGGGGCTCCAGGCCATG
>JAEXZK010000118.1 GCA_023451415.1 Bacillota bacterium
GGAGGAAGAAAAATGGCCATCCGCAATATGCGCACCGACGGAGACGAGATACTGAGAAAAAAGAGCAGACCGGTGGAGACCTTTGACAAAAGGCTCTGGGACCTGCTGGACGACATGGGGGACACCCTGGCCCAGCAGAACGGCGTCGGCCTGGCGGGGGTCCAGGTGGGCCATCTGCGCCGGATTTTCATCATCGACGTGGGAGAAGGGGTGGTGGAATTCATCAACCCCCAGATCCTGGAGACCTCCGGGGAGCAGTTTGTGGCGGAGGGATGCCTCTCCTTCCCCGGGGAATGGGGGATGGTGCGCCGTCCCGCCCATGTAAAAGCCAAGGCTCAGAACCGGCAGGGAGAGTGGTTCGAGATCGAGGGGGACGACCTGCTGGCCCAGGCCATCTGTCACGAAAACGACCACCTGGACGGCGTGGTTTTCCTGGACAAGGTGGAGCGGAAGCTCACCGACAAGGAGCTGAAAGAGCTGAGCGAGGACTGAAGGAGGGAGAAAAGGGCTTATGCGTATCGTGTTCATGGGCACGCCCGACTTTGCCGTGCCCTGCCTCCAGCGGCTCCTGGACGACGGCCATCAGGTGGCCGGGGTCTTTACGCAGCCGGATAAGCCAAAGGGGCGCGGGTATGCCCTGGCGCCCCCTCCGGTGAAGGAACTGGCCATCCGAGAGGGGCTCCCGGTCTACCAGCCCGCCAAAATGCGGGACGGGCAGGCCCTGGAGATTCTCCGGGAGCTGCGGCCGCAGCTGATCGTGGTGGTGGCCTATGGCCGCATCCTCCCCAAGGAGATCCTGGAGCTGCCCCCCCTGGGGTGCATCAATATCCATGGGAGCCTCCTGCCCAAATACCGGGGCGCCGCGCCCATCCAGTGGAGCGTCCTCAACGGCGACCCTGTGGCCGGGGTTACCGCCATGTACCTGGCCGAGGCCATGGACACCGGGGATATGATCCTCAAGGCGGAGACGCCTCTGGGGGAAAATGAGACCTCCGGAGAGCTTTACGACCGCCTGGCCCCTCTGGGGGCCCAGTGCCTCTCCGATACGATGAAGCTTTTTGAAAGCGGCCATGTGCCAAGGGCGCCCCAGGACGAGTCCCAGGCCACCCTGGCGCCCATGCTGGATAAGGCCATGGGCCAGCTGGACTTTGGGAAACCCGCCTGGCAGCTCCACAACCTGATCCGGGGCCTCAACCCCTGGCCTTCCGCCTGGGTGCGCACCGGCGGCAAGCTGCTGAAGATCCACCGCTCCCTCCTCCGCCCCGATCTGGCGGCGGGGGACGCCGCCCCGGGGGCCCTCCTGGACGGCAAGGAGCTTCTGGTTGCCTGCGGGGAGGGCTCCGTCCTCCAGCTGACCCAGGTCCAGCCCGAGGGCAAGGCCCGGATGTCCGGAGCGGATTATCTGCGGGGCGTCCGGCAGGGCAAAGGAGATATGCTGATGCGGGACTAGTGGTCGTAGACCGGCCCCGCCGGCCGCGGATGCTCCGGCCTGCCGCAGGCAGCCCGGCTTTGCCTTGGCAAAACCGCATGTCCGGCAGGGCAAAGGAGATATGCTGGTCCGAAACTAGTGGTCATAGACCGGCCCCGCCGGCCGCGGATGCTCCGGCCTGCCGCAGGCAGCCCGGCTTTGCCTTGGCAAAACCGCATTTTATCTGGATTGGGGCGTTCTTGCCCGGGGATAGGGAAAGAATATTTGGTTTGTTCAGCGGGCCGTTACTGGATATTCACATTTTTGTGGAATACTATCCTTATACACAAGGAAACGCAGGGCCGCGGCGGATGGCCTGCTGGCTTTGCTGCCGGTAGGGAGGCTGCCTGCTTTGCCCGCCGTGTTGTGGGCGCCGCGCGTTCGCCGGGCCCAAAGGCAATAGAGATCCCGCCGGCAAAATCCCGGGCAGTTATGTGACTGCTGCGAAAATCCATGTTGTTTGATGCCTGTACCTTTGCGCGCCAGAGATGCAGAGAACTTTTGATGCAGGAGGATGAGTATGCCCTTCTTTTTCTATGATTATTATTATCTGGTCCTGGTGGTGCCCGCCATGTTGCTGGCCTTGTGGGCCCAGCACAAGGTGAATTCCACCTATGACAAGTACGCCCGGGTGCGCAGCAGCCGGGGGATCACCGCCGCCCAGGTGGCCCGGAGCATCCTGAACGACAACGGCCTGGGGGATATCCCGGTGGAGCAGGTGGCGGGGAACCTCACCGACCATTACGACCCCCGGGCCCGGGTGGTGCGCCTCTCCGACTCGGTGTACGGCAGCAGCTCCATCGCCGCCATCGGCGTGGCGGCCCACGAGGTGGGCCACGCCTGCCAACACGCCTCCCACTATGCGCCCCTGACCCTGCGCAACGCCATCATCCCCGTCACCAATATCGGCTCCAAGCTGTCCATCCCCCTGATCCTCATCGGCCTGCTGCTGGGGAGCGACACTCTGGCCGTCTTTGGGGTGCTGCTGTTCTCCCTGGTGGCGGTTTTCCAGCTCATCACCCTGCCTGTGGAATTCAACGCCAGCAGCCGCGCCCTGCGCACCCTGGGTGACCGGGATATCCTGGCTGGGGAAGAGCTGACAGGGGCCCGCAAGGTGCTTTCCGCCGCCGCCATGACCTATGTGGCGGCTCTGGCCGTCTCCCTGGCCCAGCTGCTGCGGCTGGTGCTCATCGTGGGCGGACGCCGCCGCAGCGATTAAAACAGGACGCCCTTCGCCGCCGGAGCTTCCGGCACGGAGGGCTGTTTCTGATTCTCGCCACAGACCAAACCGCAAGGAGGAGACGCTATGACCACAGCCCGGGAAGCCGCTGCCAGGGCCCTGATGGGGGTCTTTCAGGAGGGCGGGTACTCCAACCTGGTGCTGGACGGCGCCCTGGAGCGGGCGGAGCTGTCCCCCCGGGACAGGGCCTTCTGCGCCGCCCTTTTCTACGGGGTGGTGGAGCGCCGCCTTACCCTGGAATACGCCCTCTCCCTCTATTGCCGCACCCCGGTGGGGAAGCTGGAGCCCGCGGTGCGGGAGGTGCTGTGCTGCGCCCTCTACCAGCTGCTGTATATGCCGTCGGTGCCGGAGCGGGCCGCCGTCAGCGAGGCGGTGGCCCTCACCCGTACCCTGGGCAAGGGGGGAGCCTCCTCTCTTGTCAACGGGGTGCTGCGGGCCTTCCTCCGGGGGGGTAAAGCCCTGCCGCCCCCCAAGGACAAGCTGCGGGCCTCGGAGGCGGCCTACTCCGTCCCCGGCCCCCTGATCCAGCTGTGGCGGAAGGGCTACGGCGAGGAAACCGCCCGGGCCATCCTGGAGGGTTCCCTCACCCGGGCGCCTCTTTTTGTCCGGGCCAACACCCTGCGCACCGGACCGGAGGCCCTCCGCCTCCGCCTGGAGGCCGAAGGGGTAGCGGCGTATCCGGTCCCCGGGGCCCCCGCCGCCCTCAGGCTGGAGAGCCCGGGCTCCATCACCGCCCTGGAGAGCTTTCGGGAGGGGCTCTTCCATGTCCAGGACCTGTCCAGCCAGCTTTGTGCCGCCGCCGCGGAGGCCGGGCCGGGGATGCGGGTGCTGGACGTCTGCTCCGCCCCCGGGGGCAAGACCTTTACCACAGCCCAGGAG
>JAEXZK010000181.1 GCA_023451415.1 Bacillota bacterium
GGTTCTCAACGGTGGGATTGACCAGAGCAGCCCAGCCGATCCAGACCAGGTCGGTGAGCTCACGGGCGTCCAGCTTCTCCAGGAAGACGCCAAGCTCCATGTACTCGCAGGTCACCTTGACGCCAACGGCCTCCAGGTCGGCAGCCATCTGCATGGTGACTTCCTTATCCAGGCCGTACCGGGAGCTGGGGGAAACCAGCTTCAGCTCCAGGCCTTCGGCGTAGCCGGCCTCGGCCAGCAGAGCTTTGGCCTTCTCGGGGTCGTAGGGATATGCCTTGAGGGCAGGGTTGTTGTTGGCGGGGTTGACATAGCTGTTGTAGGGGCTGGTGTAGCCGCTGAGGATGTTCTCGCAGATGGATTCCTTGTCCACAGCGTAGTTGAGGGCCTGGCGGACGCGGACATCCTTGAGGGCGGGGTTGCCCTTCTCGATGGACATGGTCAGCTGCAGCTTGCGCAGGCCTTCACGGGCATCCAGATGGGTAAAGTCGGAGTTGGCCTGATCAGCGATATCGATGGAGATCTGCTCGGCAAAATCGATGCTGCCAGCCAGCAGCTCGTTGATGCGGGCGCTCTCTTCAGGGATAACACGCACTACAACATTCTTGATGGCGGGGGCGCCCTGCCAATAATTCTCATTGGCAGCCATAATGATATGGTCATCACGGACCCACTCCACCAGCTTGTAAGGACCGTAGCCGCAGTGGTTGTCAACCAGCTCATCAGAGGTCTTGCCCTCATAGTAGCTCTTGGGCAGGATGGGGGCCTCAAACATCCAGTACTCCATGACATTGGTGGGGGCCTTCAGCTTGAACTGGAAGGTCAGCTCGTCGATGATGACTACCTCTTCCAGTCCAACCTGAGCGGGGAGCTGGAACTGGGCATACTGGGCATCGCCCATAGCACGCTCCATGGTGTACTTAACATCTTCAGAAGTCAGCTTGGAGCCGTCGTGGGCATAAATATTGTCGTGGAGCTTGACCTGCCAAGTGGTATCGTCGATCATCTCCCAAGACTCAGCCATACGAGGCTCAATGGTGCCGTCGTCGTTTCTCCAGGCCAGGGAATCGCCCATGCACATCCACACCAGGCTGTTTTCAGTACGGGTGGAGCAGAGCATGTAATCCATGGTCTTTACGTCATTAACCAGACCCAGCACCATAGTGTCGGCCCGGTCCAGGCCATAGATAGTACCCTGGGTAGCAGGGTTGGTCGCCGCGCTGGAGGATGCGGGAGCGGAGGATGCATCACCGGAGCCGGACGCGGGAGCCGAAGACGCACTGGAACCGCCGCAGGCGGACAGGGATAATACCATGACCGCCGCCAAAAGGATGGATATCAGTCTTTTCACAGTTCTTCACTTTCCTTTCTATGCTTACGCTCTTTTTTGTAGACAGGAAGGCCAACGTGTTTGCTTCTTTGCTTCAAATTCGGCAAAAAGGTCGGCCGATCCTGTTCGTACCAAACTAAAATCATTCTTTTCGGTCATCATCGATTTTTTACTACGAAGACCGGCGGAAAAAGTTCATCACCGCTGCATGGCTTGTAGGAGCGTTGCCCAAAGGATTCCTTCAACACCTTAAAATACCCTTGGGACCACTGATACAGCTCTTCAAAATCCACACCAGGAATCTCACGGTTCTTCATTACCTGTTTGCCGTCGATAAAGACGTCGGTGGCGTCCATGCCGCTGCCGTTGAGGACCAGGGTGCGGAGGGGGTCGTCCACCTGCCCGATGTGGAAGCCGTCCAGGCTGAACACCGAGATGTCCGCCTTGGACCCCGGGCAAAGCCTGCCCAGGTCATTGCGGCCCAGAGCTTCGGCTCCCGCCAGGGTGGCGGCGCGGTAGAGTTCCGCCGTGGTGACGTTGTCCTGCTGGAACAGGCACATGATGGCGCCCACATACATGTTGCGGATCATATCCGATGGATAGCAGTCGGTGGCCAAAGCGATGCGGATGCCCCTGTCGCGGAGTTTCCGGAAGGTCTCCAACATGGTGCCGCTCTCGGCCAGGACAAAGGGACAGTGGAGGACGGTGGCGTCTGCCTCGGCTATGAGTTCCAGGTCCCGTCCCTGGCCGCAGTCCGCCCAGGAGTACCCGGTGACGTAGATGCAGTGGGGCAGCAGCAACTGCCTGTTCAGCAGGCCCACGGCCTGGAGATGTTCCACCGGGGTGCGGCCGAACCGCTCCTTGATGAGGCAGAACTCCTGGTAGGACTGGGTGGCATGGAGCCTCACAGGGACCCCCAGCTCCGCTGCATATTCTGCGGTGGACTTCAGCAGTTCCTCCGAGCATGTCTCAATGGTTGAAGGAATCAGTGCGCCGCGGATAAGACCGTCCTGCTCCCCCTGAAGGTTACGGACAAAAGCTACGTTCTCTTCCAAGCCCTTTTTACCAGCTGCCTCGTCCCAGTAAGCACTCACTTTGCCGTCCGGGGTGACTACATTAACCCCGCTGCGGAAGCTGGGACCAAGATAGGTGCGTATACCAAGGCTCTTGGCCATTTCGGCAATCTTTTCAAACTCGATCCGGTTTTCTGCCCAGCCGCGGTACAGCAGGCCAGTCACCGGCAAAGCAGTGGTGGTTCCCCGGCGCAGAAGCTGTACTAATGCATAATAACTGCGCTTTGCCAGATCTTCAGGGGAGAACACTTCTTTCGGCCCCTCTTCAACATACCGCTCGCTCCACTGTTTTCCCAAACGGTATTGGGCTCCGCTTTTTTGATCAAAGTCAATGACGGAAGTGTCAATATCGCACAAAGCATTAAGATCCACAAACCCAGGAGCAATGACGCTGTTGCCGAAATCTTTTACCACATCGGCGGGAGAATCGTCCTGAGGGCCAACCGAGAGGACGCGGTCATTTTCAAAAACAACCTGGCCGTTCCGCCAATAGACATGGTCCCGGAGAACAGGATCAAAGCCAATGACGAAGCGCGCTTTCAGTTTTGTTTTCACAGTCAAATCTCACCCCTCTGTCATTAGGAGCCTTCCAGCGGCGGGGAATGGATTACTTCCCTTCCGCCTCCGCCAGAGCGCGGTTGTACTTTTCCATAGCCACATAATATCCGAACATCTGGACGGGAATGGAGTAGACCAGCCCGCTGAAGAATTCGGTGATCTCGGGCAGCAGGATGGCGCCGGCAGCCTCGGAGGCCAGCACATCCTCGCCTTCGGTGGTGACCACATAGCCCTCGCCGCCAAAGTTCCGGGCGGACACCAGGGTCTCATAGGCCCGGGGCACGCTGTTGCCCTTGGGGGCGATGACGATTGCGGGGTCCCCTGCCTTGAGGGTGTTGTAATGATGGAACTCCTCCAGGGGCACCAGGATGGCGTAATTGGGGGTGGCCTCCTTAATCTTGGCCGCGCCGAAGAACGCACAGCTGTAGCTGGGGCCGCCGCCTACAAAGAGGTAGATGCTCTTATCCGCCAGATGGGCCGCCCAGCGCTTGACCTCGGGCTCGCAGTCGGCGGTGACCTTCCGCATCAGCTCGGGCATGGCGTCCAGCTCAGCCTGGAAGGCGTCCAGCTTTTTGCCGTCGTAGCCCCGCTCCCGGGCCATATCGATGCCCAGCTGCACCAGCATGGCCATGGCGGCGGTGGAGGACTGGGTGGGCCAGCCCTTCCGGGAGGCATGGATGGTCAGGCCTCTGGTAGATTCCCGCATCATGGTGGAGGTGGGGGTGTTGGAGAGGGTCAGGGTCTGGGCCCCTTTGGCCTGGGCCACATACATGCACTCCAGGGTGCGCATGGTCTCGCCGCTGGAGGAAAGCATGATGACCAGGGTATCCTCATCCACATTTTTATTGTCATAATAAGCAAAGTCCAAAGCCTGCATATCCTCGCAGGTGACCTCCAGAACCTCCTCCAGGAAGCACCGGACGCCCTGCATTACCGCCATGGAGTCTCCACAGCCGGTGAGGTAGACCCGCTTGATGGGGCGCTGGCAAAGGTGCTTGGCAGCCTCGCGGATGCTCTCCCGCTCTTCCCGCAGGGTCTCCGCCACCTTGTCCGGCTGCTCCTGCAGCTCGTCGTAGGTGAAGCGGACACGCTTCATCCGACGCTCGTCCAGGGGCTCATCCCCGGCGGGGATGCTCCAGGGCTTGGCAGCCTCTTCCTCACAAATTCTACGGATGACAGCGCGGTTTTCGGCGCTGATGGGAGAATTCTCGGCCACAAAAGGGCTTCCCAGCATCTTGTTCATTCCTATACCGTCCTTTACCTCAAATATTTTACAGCAGCGCCGCCCCGCCATGGGAGCTCCCGCCGCTATAACGCTCGTTTGCCGGCAGGGCCCGCCCGGGCCTCAGCCGCACTCTCCCGCCCGATGGCAGGCTACAAAATGACCCGGCTCCATCTCCCGCATTTCCGGACGTTCCTTGGCGCACCGTTCACAGGCGTACTTGCACCGGGTGCGGAAGCGGCATCCCGACGGCGGCGCAATGGCCGAAGGGATCTCGCCCTCCAGGGATACCCTGCCGCGGTTCTTCTGGACCTTGGGGTCGGGGATGGGCACCGAGGAGAGGAACGCCTGGGTGTAGGGGTGCAGGGGATTCTGGTAGATATCGTCGCACTTTCCAATCTCCGCCAGGGCGCCCAGATACATGATAGCCACCCGGTGGCTGATATGCCGGATCATGGAAAGGTCGTGGGCCACAAAGAGATAGGCCAGACCCAGCTCCTTTTGCAGGTCCTCCAGCAGGTTGACGATCTGAGCCTGGACCGATACGTCCAAGGCCGAAATGGGCTCGTCACAAATGATCAGGGAAGGCTCCAGCATCAGCGCCCGGGCGATTCCAATACGCTGCCGCTGCCCGCCGGAAAATTCATGGGGAAAGCGGCTGATGAACTCCGGGTCCAGACCGACCAGCTCCAGCATCCGCAGCGCCCGGCGCTCCAGTTCGGCGGAGTCGTTGGT
>JAEXZK010000299.1 GCA_023451415.1 Bacillota bacterium
ATGTGTTTTTTCAGCGTAACTGGCAGGTCACGCTTTTAATCTAACACATTAGGAGTTTTTTGGGCTTTTTCACCGCTTAAGCTCTTTTCAACCACGCGACTATCGCGTGGTTTTCTTTACACAAAAAAGGCTCCCTCAGCTTGTGGGGGAGCCTTTTTCCCTGCGGTTTTTAGAATATTGCCGTCATCGCCCACTCCGGGGCCGCGATGCCGTCATATTCGTATTTTTCCATGATGTAGGGGAAGCTTTCCCGGATCTCCTCCGGCGCGTCGTCCCAGCTGAGGCCCAGGGTAACGCCAACGTTGTCGCCGCTGAGGACGGTGACATACAGCATGGGCTCTTCCTTCCTGCCCACGCTGTATAGCCGGCACTTGGAGAGGATGGCGCGAATGGCCTCTTCCTCCTCTGCCAGGTAGGGGAATTCGCCCTTTCCCCACTCCCCCTGGGGCTGCCAGGCGGGTATCTGGTAGAAGCTGTCCTCCCGCATCCCATACCCAAAATTGTATTCTTGGATGCCCAGGGCGGAAATCTGTCCCAGGTCGGGCTCCTCCAGATACTGCCCCAGCCCCTGCGCTTCCAGGATGGCGGCCGTACGCCGGTAGCTGTCCAGGATAGGGACGCTGAAGCTTTCAAAGGTATTTTTCTCCAGGGGTGCGTAGCCTTTGTCTCTGAAGCCGGTGTCCAGATACAGGAGGCCCAGGACGCGGGCCTCCCCACTGTTGAAGCGGTCATAGTCCTCTTCCCGCATGTCTGCCTGGAGGGCGGAGAGGAGTTCTCCGATCTTGCCTTGGTCCGTCTGCTTGCCGCTGCCGGCTACCCCGCAGCGGTCCACCGCCTGATAGCTTTCCAGGTCGCCGCTCTCCAGCCGGAGGACCGGGTTGGCACTCTCGCGGAATTCCTGAGTCTTTTCCAGCTCCAGGAGGATACCGGCCCCTTCTGCGCCCATCCGGTTGTAATCCCGCTCAAATGTCCCCCGCTTCAGCTGATATTCCAGATATCCGAAGCCGTAATAATTGTTGTCCTCCCCTGTTCCCAGGACATTGCAGTTGATCAGCGCCTGGTGGTACTGCCGCACCAGCTCCAGGGCCTCGGGGGAAGAAAGAGTGACGCTGCTGACAGTGCGGTAGGAATAATAGTAGGGGTACTCCCGGTTGCTGCGCTCATCCGTATTGTCCCATTGGCCCCGATAGCCCGCCTCATACTCGCTCACATAGCCGTACCGGCCCCGGAAGCCCAGGTCAGCGCTCTGGATGCTGGCCTGAGCGGGAATGCGGGTCTCGTACCCCAGGCCGCCGGTGACCAGGATGATGGCCAGGGCGGTGGCACCCGCCACCAGGGCGCCCATGCCCGGCAGGGCTTTTTTCATTCCCTTAAAGCCCCGTCCCAGCACCGCCTCCACCAGGAAGATGGTGAGGCAGGCTCCCAGGAAGACGCCCACCACGAAGGTAAAGTCGGTGTTGCCATTGACAGCCGTAAATATCCCGCCGATGGCCGCGCCGCCAATGTACACGGCAATGATCTTGATGGCCGCACCCAGAACGCCCCGGGCGCCTGTGGTCTCCGCCACCTCGCTTTTCCTGCGGCTGTAAAGCCAAAGGGCCAGAAGGAAGATCACCGCTGCCGCACCCATCCACAGAAGGATGAGGACGTCATAGAAGCCGGTGGGTTCCCCGATATTGCAGTCCACATACCGGGCCAGCATCAGGGCCGCCGGCGTCAGAAAGGACAGGTCCCTGGCGCTGACGCTGCCGGCGTAGCCCACCAGGTAGGCGTGGAACAGAAGAGAATTGATCTCCTTGAGGATGGGGCCGGCGGCCAACAGCTCGCAGCCCAGGACAAAGTTTTCAAAGGGGCTGCCCACCAGAGCGCCCACCAGCATCATCACCGCGATAATGGCCGCAATGGTCACGAGCCACCCCAGCAGGTCCATGAGCATGGCCCCGGGCAGAAATTCCAGCCCGGGAATGGCCCCGGAGGCCGTATAGCCGCCGCCGATGGCCAGCACCAGCAGATGGCAGAGGACGAGGGGGGCACCCACCAGGGTAAAGACCGTGGCGGCGCTGGCGCACATCAGCTGCCTCCGGGTCACCGGGAGACTGTGGAAAAGATCCACCGCCCGGCGGGAGTGCATATAATTATTCTGCACCACCGAAAGCACCACCGGGGCCGCCAGGAGGATCATCCCCATGCTTGCCAGGGCCAGGGAGGTGTAGTTGTTGGCAGGGCCGCACAGGTCGCTGTAATAATGAACAGGCTGGAAAGGTTCCGCCGCCAGCTTCGCCTGGCGCATCAGCTCCAGCAGGTACTGGAGCGGAAAAAAGAACACCATAGCCAGGGTGAGGTAGATACCGGTGCCCAGGTTCCGCCGGAGCATCCCGGTATAAAGGCTGCGGAAGCGCGAATTAGAGGAGTATGTTATTGTAGTCATAGCCGACCGCCTCCATTTCTCCGATAAATACCTCTTCCAAGGTCAGGGGCACCGCCTCGGAAAAGATGGGATGAAGCTCCTCCAGGGCGCGCAGGGTGTTGTCTGCATCTCCCCGCACCAGGAGGCTGACCACGCTCCCCCGCTGCTGCTTTTGGAGGATTTCCAGGCCGGTTTCCTCCCAGTCCACCGGGTGGTCATAGGCCGCCTGCACCTTGCAAAAACCAAACTTCAGCTCATCCAGTTCTTTTTCAAAGAGGATCTTTCCCTTGTGGAGCAAGCCGATATGGTCGCACAGGTCCTCCAGCTCCCTGAGGTTGTGGCTGGTGATGATCACCGTCATCTGCCGCTGGGCGATTTCTTCGGCCAGGAGCTTCTTGACCATGAGGCGGATCACCGGGTCCAGCCCATCAAAGGCTTCATCCAGCAGCAAATACCGGGTGCCGCAGCAGAACGCCACCAGCAGGGCGGCCTGGCGCCGCATCCCCTTGCTGAAGGTGTTGACGCGCTTATCCACGTCAATGGGGAACACCTGGCTGAGCCGCTGGAACTTCTCCTGGTCAAAGCCGGAATAAAGCCCCCGGTAAAAGGCGGCCATCTCCCGCACTGTGGCCTTGGGGAGAAAGTAGAGGTCATCGGACAGATAGAACACCTGGTCCTTGGCAGCGGGGTTTTCAAACACCGGCAGATCATCCACACAGACTGTGCCGCCGTCGGGCGCGTACACCCCGGAGATGAGCCGCAGGAGGGTGGATTTTCCCGACCCGTTGGGCCCCACCAATCCATAGATGCAGCCCTGCTGGATCTCGGTGTTCAGGCTGTCCAGGGCCGTAAAGCTGTCAAAGCGTTTGGTCAGGTTGACTGCACGTATCATAGGTCGTTCACCTCGTATTCTTTTTCCACCACGGCGCGGGCTTCTTCCCTGTCCACGCCTGCCATCCGCGCTTCCCTGGCGGAAGCGGACAGGGTGCTCAGGGCCTTCTGCCGCCGCATCTGCCGGGCGGCCTCCACGCCGCGGACAAAGCTGCCCTTGCCGGTGACTGAGGAGATAATCCCCGCCGCCTCCAAATCCTGGTAGGATTTCTGGATGGTGTTGGGGTTGATCCCCAGCTCCACCGCCAGGCCGCGCACCGATGGCAGCTGGGAATCCTCCTGGTACACCCCCAACAGGATCAGTTCCACAATGCTGTCCTCAATCTGCTTGTAAATTGGGATTCTGCTGTGGTAATCCAGTTTGAACACTGCGGTCACC
>JAEXZK010000014.1 GCA_023451415.1 Bacillota bacterium
ACGCAGCGGTGGGCGATGCAGCCCCGGCAGGCGGGGGTGACGTTGTAGCTGTGGACGGGGC
This sequence comes from Bacillota bacterium, assembly GCA_023451415.1. Classification (GTDB taxonomy): domain Bacteria; phylum Bacillota; class Clostridia; order Oscillospirales; family Ruminococcaceae; genus Angelakisella. Next base: position 62 of record JAEXZK010000014.1, read on the forward strand.
ACTCGTCACAGGCGATGTCCAGCACCTCGATGATTGGGTCGGCGGGGTCCTCCAGGTTGCCCCCCACGGCCACCCGCACCCGCTCGGTGACGATGGCGCGCTCCTTGTAGACACAGCAGCGCATGGTTGCTTCTTTGCCGGGGATGATCAGCTTGGGGATGTCATAATAGGCGCGGTCCAGCTTGTCCTCATAAGCAAAATCCGCCACAGCGCGCAGCACCTTATATTTCAGCTGTTGTACGTTGGTGTCGAACGTCCTTTTTTTGAGATCCACGGACGATCACCTCTTTCTTCATCAATCAGTATCACAGACAGGACGGGCCTGTCAAGGGAGAATCAATAGTAAGTCATGGAAACCCGTTTGCCCATCTGCTTCAGATGCTTGGACAGGTCCTCGATGAGGCGCATCTTGATGCTGAGGGTGATGGGCAGGTCCGGGTTCTGGTGGGCGGGATTGATGGCCCGGCCCACATAGAAGCTGACGTCGGTAGCCTCCTCAAAAAGCATCCGGCCGATGAGGGAGGCGCCATCCTTGCCCGACCGCCACATGCTGTCGGGGTCCTGGGTGGAGATGTACTTCTCCGCCAGTTCCACCACCCGGCTCAGGGTGATGACCCCCTCGGTCACCAGGTCCACCCCCTTGATGGAGGCGATGGGAGGGATCTTGGGGTCAAAATAATCCAGGCTGGCCACCACCGGCTGCTCCAGATACTTGCCCACGATGGTGGAGGTGGTGCCGCCGCAGACGATGTGCCTGCCCTCCTCGGCAAAGAACTTCTCCATCACCGTCCGGTCGTCGGCGGGGTTCACCGGCGGGCCGATCATCAGGCTGACGTGCTGGCGGCGGCGCAGGCGGATGGCCGCCACGGTGGTGTCGTCCCCGGGCATATCCATGTACAGGTCCCGGCAGGCGTCGCAGATGGTGGCCGCCATGGACTTGGCGGACATCCCGGGTGTGTATTTCCGCTGGGCGTAGTCGATGATCTCCGGCTCCTGCCAGCCAAAGTTGAGGACGGTGCCCACCCCGGCGTGGATGGCCCCGTCGCTCATCATGACGAACAGGTCCCCCTCCTGGCCCGGGAAGCGGGTCACATAAATGGTCTTGCCGGCGATGACCCGCTTTTCGGCATTATATTTTACCGACTTGCCCTCCCGCAGGATGATGACCGCGGGGTTGTCAAACTGGGTGATCTCCACCTGGCCGGTGTACTTGTCGGCCCGCAGGATGGTGAAGGTGGAATAGGCCACCTGGCGCTGGGAGCAGACAGGCAGGGTTTGGGCGATGGTCTCCACACATTCCTCCAGGGAAAGCCCCCCGGCCAGCATGGTGGAGATGATCTTGGAGGTGAGGGTGGAAAGGATGTTGGCCTTGACGCCGCTGCCCAGGCCGTCTGCCAGCACCATGAGAAAACTGTCGTCCAGGTTCTGGCACTCCACCCGGTCGCCGCACAGCTCCTCGCCGGCCTTGTTGAGGCTCAGCCAGCCGGATTCTATGTACAGCTTCTTATTCATGGGCCTTCTCCTCGGTGTAGACGGCCTCTTTCAGCTTGGTCAGGGCGATCTTGGTCTCGGCGGTGGTCTCGCCCAGGAGGCTGGCGATCTCCTGGACCACCCGCATCTGCTTCTGGATCACCTGGTCGGTGATCTCGGCGGTCTGCCGCTGGAAGGCCTGGTTCTTCTCCTCCTCCCGGTGCTGCTCGGTGACGTCTTTCATCAGCAGGATCAGGAGCTTATTCTCAATATCGTAGACAATGGTCTCCTCCACATATTTCTGGGGGCCCTCCAGCCAGACCTTCTTGTCCCGGATGCTCCGTCCGTCGTCCAAGACGAAGAGGCAGTCGGTGGGGTCCAGCAGGTCGCCCACAGGCTTTCTGGCCAGATCCACGGTACGGTCCAGCTTCAGCAGGACCCGGGCCGCGTTGTTCACCTGCTGGATCGCCAGATTCTCGTCCAGGACCAGGATGGCGGTGGGCGTACTGCTGATAACCTTGTCGGAGAAGGACTCGGCCCGCTCCATCATGTAGGGGATGCACATGGTGATCTCCGCCTTGCCGTTGTAGACGGCCTTGGCCTTTTCCCGGCAGGTGGGGTAGCCGCAGCAGCCGCAGTTCAGCTCCTGCTCGGGGCTGAACTTGCCGGTCTTTTCCAGGATGGCCCTGATCTGGGCCTCCCCGGGCGTTTCCTCCCGGACGGGGTCGGGGAGGATGGTCTTGGCGATGCTGAAAGAGGCGGGCAGCTCCGGCTCAAAGTCCCGGTTCTCCATATGGTCGGGATAGCCGGGGGCGGCGTAGTCGGTGACCTTGTTGTGGCATTCCAGCATACCGCCCCGGAAGGAGCGGACCATGGGCCCGCCGATACAGCTGCCCTCGCAGATGCTCATCTCGATGAAGCAGTGGTGGAGGCCGCCGCCTTCAATGTCCTTTAGGGCGGCGATGCATTTTTCCGCGCCGTCAATGGCATAGTACCGGTAGCCCGTGCCGGCCCGGTCCATGCTCTGGATGATGCCGCCGGTCTTGGGGAAGAACCGGCTGCGGCGCTCGCTTTTGTCGCAGGAGGGGAATTCCGGGGAGGTGCGTGTCTCATCCAGCCAGCCGATGAGCCACTGGCGCACCTCCTCAAAGGTGAGAACACAGTCCACATGACTGCCCGGCTCCTCAGCCTCCCCCTTTTTGGAGATGCAGGGGCCGATAAAGACCACATAGGCGTCGGGGTCCTGGGCCTTGAGATACCGGGCGTGGGCCTCCATGGGGGAAACCACCGGCGCCAGGCATCCGGTGAGGCCGGGGAAATATTTTTTCACCAGACTGATGATGGAGGGGCAGCAGGTGGATAAGATGATATCCTGCTCCCCCGGCCGCACCATCCGTTCATATTCCTTTTTGACGATGTGGGCCCCCACCGCTGTCTCCTCGGCGGTAGCAAAGCCCAGGTGCCCCAACAGCACCCGCATCTCCTCGATTCCCTCCACGGGGTAGTCCACAATGAAGGAGGGGGCCACGCTGGCTACCACCCGGCGTCCCTCGGCCATGGCTGCCTTGACCCTGGCCACGTCGGAGCGCACTTCCTTGGCGTTCTGGGGGCAGACCACCACACACCGGCCGCAGAGAATGCACTCCCGGCCGATGATCCTGGCCTGCTGCTGGGAGAACTCTATGGATTTAACCGGGCACTCCCGGATGCATTTGTGGCAATTCTTACAGTTGGCCTTTTTCAGCCCCAGTATCTCCATGGTCAGGCCTCCGCTCCAGCCATCTCCCGTTCCAGGATCTGGGCAACGTTGTCCTTGGTGACGCCGGTGATGATGCGGTCGTCGATCTTGATGGTGACGCCGTCGATGCAGTGCCCCAGGCAGAAGGATGCGTTCAGCTCCACTTCCTTGTCCAGTCCCTTCTGGGCCAGGAGGGTTTTCAGCGCCTCGATGATGTCGTAGGATCCCTTCAGATGGCAGGAACTGCCGATGCACACGGAGATGGTTTTCATCATTTCGTCCTCTCTTCCCTGTTAAAAAATGCGCTTTTATCCGCTGGTTCAATTTTACCCTATCCAGCTCCGCTTTGCAATGGTTGAGGCACCCAGCATTGTGAATATTTTCACAACTTCAGCCTCCATTTTTTGTGCAAAAAAGCGGCGTCCCTTGAGAGGATGCCGCTGGAATGCTACTTATTCTTTCCCATCCCGATCTCGATGGTCTGGGCACAGGTAAATTCCTCCCGGGACAGGAGCTTTTGGATCCCCCGCTTATCGGCAAGACGGCCGGTGGCATCGGGAAAGTCCCCAATACCATACCACGGCTCGATGCAGACCAGGCGGGTGTCCCTTGGGGCGGACCACAGGACGGTGTAGGGGGTGTCGGTGCCGCGGATGCGGATATAATCTCCCGATTCCTTCTCCTCAAGCTGGATATAAGTGGACTCGATGTCCTTCAGGACCAGGCTGGCGGTAAAGACATCTTCCCGGATGGGGATGACCCCCCTGGGGAAGGTCACCGTTTCCTCCCGGCCGTCCAGGTATCCGTCCGGAGACTCGGTGAGGCGGGCCATGGCTTCCTCCTGCTCAAAGACAATCCTGTAGTCTCCGGCCTTGGTGCCGGGGACAAAGGGGCAGCTGAGCCCGGTGTGGAAGCCAATGCTGAAATACATGGGCACATCGCTGTAATTGATCACCTTATGCTTGCACAAAAGGGTGTTGCGTTCCAGTTTATAGGTGGTTTTCAGGGCAAACTGATAGGGATACTTCTCCAAGGTCTCGGGGCTTGTCTCCAGACGGGTGACCACGATGTTCCGGTCCTTGCAGACCAGCTTGTGGGCCATATCCCGGGCAAAACCGTGCTGGCTCCCCCGGTATTCCCGCCCCTCGGCCCAAAAATGATCTCCCTTCAGCCGTCCGCAGTAGGGGAAAAGGACAGGGGCGTGACGGTTCCAGACGGTGGGGTCCGCCTGCCAAAGGCATTCCCTTCCCGTCTCCTTGTGCAGGATGGAGGTCAGCTCCGAGCCAAAGGTATCCACCTCCACCCGCAGGCAGGAATTCTCCAGGGTCACCAGCATAACAGGTTGCCTCCTCTGATTCTCTTAGCAACGAGAGTCTGCAATGGCGTCGGGCCCTTTCGGCAGGCTTCGGGCCCTTCCGCCTTATTTTTGCATTTTACCGGGCAAAAGATTGACATTTCCCGGGCGGTTGGGATACACTAAAAGTATCCCTGATCCCCGGCCGGAACCTGTCCCGGCAACATTACCATCATAAACGATTTATTGAGAGATTTCCACACTTTTTTCACCAATCCGGGCCCCGGAGGCAAATTTTACATTTCGCCCCGGAGGTCACTGCGTCAAAGGGGGAACTTGGACCCATGGCAACCAATATGACAATCATCAATGCCCGCGCGGTTACGGGGGGGCGCGTCTCCTCCTGCAACCTGCGCATCGCCGAAGGCAAGATCCGGGGCATCCTGCCTCCGGGCGATACCTACGGAAAGACCTATGACGCCCGGGGATGTCTGGTCCTCCCCGGGTTTATCGACGTGCACACCCATGGCGGGTGCAACGTGGACTTCAACAATGCCGAGCCCAAGGATATCCGTGCCGCCCGGGACTTTTTTGTCTCCCAGGGGGTCACCACCTTTCTGCCCACCATCCTGGCCGACACCGAAGAAACCATGCTCCGGGCGGCTTTGTCGGTGGCCAAGGCCCGGCAGTCCATGGGCTGCTCCCAGATCGGCGGCATCCATCTGGAAGGGCCCTTTTTGGCGCCCGATTACCGGGGCGACCTGCCCGAGCGTCTGCTCCAATCTCCCTCCTACCCCGCTTACCGGCGGCTCCAGGACGCCTGCGAGGGCCTGGTGCGCATCCTCACCATCTCCCCCGAGCTGCCCGGCGCCGCGGAGCTGATCCACCGCCTGAACAGCGAGGGGATCCGGGTCTCCCTGGGCCACACCGGGGCTGATTACGATACTGCCGCAGCCGCCATAGAAGCCGGCGCTGTCAGCGCCACCCACACCCTCAATGCCATGGCCTGGATGACCCCCTCCGCCCCTTCCGTCTCCGCGGCGGTGCTGGAAAGCGATATCTTCTGCGAGGCCATCTGCGACGGCCGGCACCTTCACCCGGCCATCCTCCGCCTTCTCATCAAGACCAAGGGCCTCCGCCGGGTGGTGGCGGTCACCGACAGCACCATGGCCGCGGGGCTCAGCGACGGCGTTTACCGCCTGGGCTCGGTGGAAGTAGTGGTCCGCGGCGGGGACGCCCGGCTGCTCAGCTCCGGCGAGCGTGCCGGCAGCACCCTGACCATGCTTGCCTCCCTGCGCAACCTGATGAAATTCACCGGCCTGCCGGTGGAGCAGGCCGTCCTGCCTCTGACCGAAAACCCCGCCCGGCTCCTGGGCATATCCCACCAGAAGGGTTCTATCGACGTCGGCAAGGACGCCGACCTGGTGGTGCTGGACAGCAACTGGAAGGTCCGCACCACCTTCTCCCAGGGGGAGATCCTCTATTCCGCCGAGACCGGGCGCTGACATAACGAATTTATCTGAAGCCTGAAAGGAACCGCAACCCAATGATCACTTTTGAGCAGGTCAAAAACAATCACGACATCAAGGTCTACATCCAGAAGGCCGACGAGGCCCTCATCGCCCTGGGCTACACGGAGCACAGCTTCGCCCACATGACAAAGGTTTCCCGGGACGCCCGGGACATCCTCCTCACCCTGGGATATCCGGAACGGGAGGCCGAGCTGGCCCAGATTGCCGGATACCTCCACGACATCGGCAACGTCGTCAACCGCATCGACCACGCCCAGAGCGGCGCCGTTATGGCTTTCCGCATCCTGGACCGGATGGGAGCCAGCGCCGAGGACATCGCGGTCATTGTCAGCGCCATCGGCAACCACGACGAAAGCACTGCCTTCCCCGTCAACGCCGTGGCGGCCGCCCTCATTCTGGCGGACAAAAGCGATGTCCGCCGCAGCCGGGTGCGGAACAACGATATCCCTTCCTTTGATATTCACGACCGGGTCAACTA
>JAEXZK010000017.1 GCA_023451415.1 Bacillota bacterium
TTGCAGTGGAGGATTACGCCAGGGACGGCAATATTTTGGCTTATGACAGGGTCTGCATCACCGCCCTGAGCTATGTGGAGCTCAGCGACATCGCACTGGCCCGGAACAGCCGCCCCGCCCAGTGCGCGGTGATAAACGCCCTGCTCCACGGCCGTGAGGTGGTCCTCCTGGAGGAGGCCCTCACCCACCGCGCCCTGGCGGGGAAGGGGAGCGCGGCCCTCTATAACGTGCTGGAGGGGTATGTGCGCACTCTCCAGACCTTTGGCGTCAAGCTGGTGGGGGAACAAAAGCCCCTGAAGCCCCCCACCGAGCCCAAGCCCCCCAAATTCGCGCCGCCGCCGGCGGCAAAGCCCGCCGCCACCGGACGCCCCAACCCGGAGCGCCTCATCACTGAGGATATCGCCCTGGGCCTTATCAAGGCGGGAGGGCCCGTCGTCCTCCGCCGGGACGCCATCCTTACCCCTTCTGCCCGGGATGTCTTTACGCGGGCAAAGATCGGATTTACCCGGGAGGAATAATCCGGGGGAGATATTTGAGCAGCCAAAAGGGAGGAAGATCCTTATGATCATCTGCAAGGTCATCGGCCATGTCTGGGCCACCAAAAAGGAAGAAAGCCTCAGCGGCATGAAGCTGATGGTGGTCCAGGAGGTGGAGACCACCGAGAAAAACGGGAGCACCTTTGTGGCCGCCGACGTGGTGGGCGCAGGGATTGGCGAACGGGTCCTGGTGGTCAGCGGCAGCACGGCCCGCCGGGCCTTTGGCAAGGATGAGATCCCTGTGGACTGCGCCATCGTGGGGATCATCGATTCCCTGGAGGTGGACCGGGAGGGGAAGGATAGGAAATGAGCATTACAGACCAGATTTTTGCAGCGGGCGTGGTGGGCTGCGGCGGCGCCGGGTTCCCCACCCATGTCAAGCTGAAGGGCAGCGTCAGCCATCTGATCCTCAACGGCGCGGAGTGCGAGCCCCTGCTGCGCACCGACCGCTGGATCATGCGGAACAAGGCCGTCCGGGTGGTGGAAGCCGCCGAGGCGGTGCGCCGGGAGCTGGGGGCGGAGGACTGCGCCATCGTCCTCAAGAAGGGCTATGTCAAGGAGATCGCCGCCCTGGAGGAGGCCATCGCCGCCACGGGAGCCGGGGTGCGCCTCCATAAATTGGAGAGCTTCTACCCCGCCGGGGACGAGCAGGTGATGGTCCATGAGGTCACCGGCAGGGTGGTGCCCCCCGCGGGCATCCCCCTGGACGTGGGGGCGGTAGTCTCCAATGTAGCCACCATGCTCTGCATCCGGGACGCCATGGACGGCATTCCCTTTACCCACAAATACCTTACCGTCACCGGGGAGGTGGCCAGTCCCACTGTCCTCCGGGTGCCTGTGGGTACCAGCTTCCGGGAGTGCATCCGGCTGGCCGGCGGGGCCCTGGCCCAGCGGTACTTTGTGGTGTCCGGCGGACCCATGATGGGTGCAGCCCTATCCCAGGCGGCGGCGGAGCAGGCCGTGGTCACCAAGACCACCTCCGGCATCCTGGTCCTCCCCGAGGAGGGCTATCTCTCCCGCCACAACCAGATCGACCTGCGGCACACCATCGCCCGGGCCCGGTCGGCCTGCATCCAGTGCAGCTACTGCACCCAGCTCTGCCCCCGCCATCTGCTGGGGCATCCCCTCCAGCCTCACCGCATCATGCGCAAGCTGGCGCTTTGCGGGGATCTTTCCGCCATCCTGGACGATCCCGACGTCCGCCAGGCCCAGATTTGCTGCGAATGCGGCATCTGCGAGCTGTACGCCTGCCCCATGGAGCTCCAGCCCCGGAAGGTCAACGCCCTCCTCAAGGCGGAGCTGGCCAAAGCGGGCATCCGTTACCAGCGCCAGGGGGACAGCTGGGCCCCGGACCCCGCCAGAGAGAGCCGGAAGGCCCCCACCAAACGGGCGGCAGCCCGGGCGGGCGTCCTCAAATACTATGATTACGAGATCCCGGACCTGCGGGAGGAGACCCCCAGCCGGGTGGCCATCCCTCTCAAGATGCACATCGGCGCGCCGGCCCAGCCGGTGGTGGCCCCTGGCGAAAGGGTCGCCGCGGGCCAGCTCATCGCAACCTGCCCCCAGGGCAAGCTGGGAGCCAACATCCACGCCAGCATCAGCGGACAGGTGGAGTCGGTGGACGGGTCCATCGTCATCGCGGGATAAGGGGGTAACAGATTATGTATGAAACCATTGGATTTCTGGAACTCAACAGCATTGCCAAGGGCGTGGAGGCGGCGGACGCCATCCTCAAGGCGGCCGAGGTGGAGCTGCTTTTTGCCAGGGCCAGCTGCCCCGGCAAGTACAATGTCCTTTTCACCGGGGAGGTGGCGGCGGTCAAAGCCTCTCTGGAGGCCGGGGCTTTGGTGGGAGACCACCACGTGGTGGATTCCTGCGTCATCCCCCGGGTCCATCCCCAGGTGATCCAGGCCATCAACCTTGCCACTGCGCCCGGAGAGGTGAACGCCGTGGGCGTCATGGAGTTTTTCAGCGTCACGGCATCCGTTTACGCCGCTGACGCCGCAGTCAAGGCGGCGGAGGTGACCCTGATGGACGTCCGCCTGGGCACCGGCATCGGGGGCAAGTCCTTTGTGGTCCTCACCGGGGAGGTGGCGGCGGTCAATGAAGCGGTGGCCTGCGGCGTCGCCACGGAAAACGCCCAGGGCATGGTGGTGTCCAGCGTGGTCATCCCCAACCCCCGCAAAGAGATTTTTGAGTCCCTGTTCTGACGGGGCACAAGCCCGCGGGCTTGTGCCCGGTGCTGTTCCCCGCGCCCATGCGCCGTCCCCGACTGGCGGCGCGGGCCAGGTTTTTTGATTTAGTCCATGGCGCGGCGGAGCGCGCCTGTGGACACAGCGGAAGGAGGCGGTGGATTTGGCGGAGGAAAAACAGCGGATCATACAGGAATATGTGCCCGGCAAACAGGTGACCCTGGCCCATCTCATTGCCAACCCCAACGACGACCTGTATAAGAAGCTGGGGGTCATCGGCGACCGGCGGGGGGCCATCGGCATCCTCACCATCACCCCCAGCGAGGCCGCCATCATCGGGGCCGACGTGGCCACCAAGGCCGCGGATGTGGAGATCGTCTTTGTGGACCGGTTCAGCGGCTCTCTGGTGGTCTGCGGGGATGTGGCCAGCGTGGAGGCGGCCCTCCGGGATGTGCTTTCGGTGCTGGAAAACATCCTCCATTTCACCCCTACTACCATCACCCGGACATGAAGAAGTTTATGATGATCGGCAGCACCGGCTGCGGGAAAACCACGCTCTGCCAGCGCCTCAGCGGCCTGGAGGAGGAGTACAAAAAGACCCAGGCCATCGAGGTGGTGGGGAGCGCCGCCATAGACACGCCGGGGGAATACCTGGACCGCAAGGGGCTTTTTACCGCCCTCATCGTCACAGCCGTGGAAGCGGACGTCATCCTCTTTCTCCAAGCGGCGGATGATGGGCGATTCCTCTTTGCCCCGGGCCAGTGCGCGGCCTTCAGCGCCCCGGCCGTGGGAGTGGTCACCAAGACCGACCTGGCGGACGCCGAACAGGCCGGCCATGCCGAGGAGCTGCTCAGGCTGGCGGGAGCGGGCCGGGTGTTCCGGGTCAGCGCCCGCACCGGGGAGGGCCTGGAGGAACTCCGGGCCTTCCTGGAGGGATAGCCCCTTCCGCCGGGGCCCGATGGGGAGAGCGGCAAATGCGGTGTCCATGGCGCTTGGCCATGGGATGCCCCTCCCCTTTTACATGGGGGCACAGCCGCAGGCAAAAACCGCCGGGCGGCCATGATCGCCGGGCCCCCGCTGCAACAAGACCTTACCCGACTGCCCTGGCGCAGTATTGCAAGGCCTCCGCCGGCTGCCCTTTGGGACTCGCCAGCGACCCCGCCCCGCCGTCCAGGGAACGGGAAAAGTAAAAAAAGCCGGCCCCTTTTTGGGACCGGCTTTTGCTTATAGGGAACGATTTACCGCTCGGCGGTGAGGGGCAGGAGATACTGCTTTTCATAAGCGGCATAGAGACGGGTGTACTCCTCGGTCTCACCCTTGTGGAGGGTGTGGAGATAGGCGTGAGTATCAAAGTCCTTGTGGCCGTCCTGGATGGTGATGATGAAAACGCCCACATTGGAGCAATGGTCGGAGATGCGCTCCAGGCAGGAGAGGGTCTCCACAAAGGAGAAGGCGGCGTCCACCGAGCAGCGGCCGTCCCGGAGACGTTCGATATGCCGCAGCTTCAGCTGCTCCTCGATGATGTCGATGACCTGTTCCAGAGGCTCTATGCGCCGGGCCAGGGCCACATCCTGTTCCTTATAGGCCCGGGCCGTGGTGGAGAGTATTTCGGCCACGGCGGAGATAAAGGTGGACATTTCCTCCTTGGCGGAGGCGGAAAACTCCACGTCGCCCCGGGCGTTGTAGAGCATCAGGGAGGCCTCCATAACATTTTCGCACTGGTCCGCGATGCGTTCAAACTCACCGATCATATGGAGCAGCTCGCTGACATCGGCGCTGCTCTTGTCGGAGAGGGAGCGCCGGGAGAGCTTGATGACGTAATCCTCAATTTTATCCTGGAGGGTATCCACATCCCCTTCGTTGAGCTTCATTTTTTCGGCTACCTTGGCGTCGTACCCGGTGAGCACCATCTGGCGGGCCAGATCAAAGTTTTCTGCGGTGAGGTCGATCATGTGGAAGAGGGTGGAGCGGGCATGCTCCAGGGCCAGGCCGGGAGAGACCAGCAAACGCTCGTCCAGAGCGGCGAGGATGTCGCTCAGGCCGTCCTCGCCCTCTTCCTTCTGGATCACCACATAAGCCCAGCGCTCCAGCAGGGAGGCAAAAGGCATGATGATAAGAGTAGCGG
>JAEXZK010000050.1 GCA_023451415.1 Bacillota bacterium
CCTTGGCGGCGCGGCGCTCGGCCGTCAGCAGCAGGCCCACCGACTTAAAATTGCGGTAAATATTGTAGGGGGTCAGCCGTCTTTGGATGCCCATCGCCCGGAAGGGGACAAAATCAAATCCCGCAGCTGGGACCAGCCGGGCCTCCATGCCGTCGGGGTTGCCGGCAAAACGGATAACGGCGTCGGGATATCGCTGACGGATGGCAGCGGCCACCGAAAGACCGGGGTTAATATGACCCGCCGTCCCGCCGCAGGCAAACAAAATCTTCATAAATGCGGTCACTCCTTTTCCAGGGCTGTCTGACGTGATATGGATAGAATAATGCCCATCTGGGCCAACAGCATGGCCAGGGCCGTGCCTCCGTAGGAGAAGAAGGGCAGCGGGATGCCGGTGTTGGGGATGGTGTTGGTGACAACGGCGATGTTGAGCACCGCCTGCAGGCCAACCTGCGCCGTAAGGCCCGCCGCCAGCAGGGTTCCAAAGCGGTCCCGCGCCTTGATGGCGATGGTAAAGCCCCGCCAGACAAGCAGCACAAAGAGGAGGATCACCAGCACCGCCCCCACAAAGCCCAGCTCCTCGCAGACCACCGAAAAGACAAAGTCGTTCTGAGGCTCGGGGAGGAAAAGGTACTTTTGCCGGGAGTTGCCGATTCCCGCCCCCAACAAGCCGCCGGAGCCGATGGCGTACAGGGACTGGATGGTCTGGAAGCCTGACACCTGAGGGTCGATAAAGGGGTCCAGCCAGACGTTGATGCGGTACATGGCGCGGTCATGGATGGCCGGAATAAGCATGGCCATGCAGCCCGCTACCACTGCCGCGCCTCCCGCCACCGCAAACCATTTGAGGCTGGCCCCGCCGATGAAGATCATGACGGCGCCGATGAGCAGGATGAGGATCGTGCCCGACAGATGGGGCTCCAGCATCAGCAAGACAGCCAGGATGACCAATATGATCCCGAAGGGCAGGATACCGTACCGGAAGGTCTTCATCTTGTCGTAGTTGATGGAGATGATGTGGGCAAAGAGCAGCACCACCGCCAGCTTGGCGATCTCCGACGGCTGGAAGGACTGGCTGCCGATGAATATCCACCGTCTGGCAATGTTGACCTCCGGCTGAGTAAAGACCAGCAGCAGCAGCACAATGGACGCCGCCATGGAGAGCCAGGCAAAGCGGTGCCAGATATGGTAATCCCAGGTGGAGAGGATGGCCATGGCGATGAGCCCCAGCACAGCAAAAACCAGCTGCCGGGTGATGAAATGGAAGCTGTTGTTCTCGTAGTAATAGGCATAGGCATAGCTGGCGGAAAACATCATCACCAGGCCAAAGACCAACAGCAGCAGTACCAGCACCAGGAAGGTGAGGTCGATGCTGCCCTTGGCATGTTTGATAGGGGTCCTGCCCAGGACCTTTTTACCGTTCTGCCCGGCCATGCCTCCGCCTCCCTTCTTCCGGCTTCCGCCGGAACGCCGACTTTGTTAAAGGGCCAAAACCGCCAGCACCGCCAAAGCGGAGCCAATGAGGGTAATGACCGAGAACATCACCACGATTTTCACTTCGCTGTATCCGGAAAGCTCAAAGTGGTGATGGATAGGACTCATCTTGAAAATACGCTTGCCATGGGTGATCTTGAAGTAGGTCATCTGGATGACCACCGAGGCCATTTCGATGACATAGATGATGCCGATGAGCACCACCAGCAGGGGCATCCCGGTGCCGAAGCAGAGCGCGATGACCAGGCCGCCCAGGAACAGGGAGCCGGTGTCCCCCATAAAAACCTTTGCCGGATAAAAGTTCCAAATGAGGAACCCCAGGCATCCGCCTGCCATGGCCGCGGCCATGATGCCCATCTCCCACATCTGAAGAATGGAGGTGATGATCATGTAGGCGATGCCCACCACAAAGGTGACCGAAGAGAGAAGGCCGTCCAGGCCGTCGGTGAAGTTGACGGCATTGGCCAGGGCCAGCATGGCCAGCAGCGCAAAGGGGTAATAGAAGAAGCCAATATCCACAGCGGTGACAAAGGGGATGATCAGCACTGTGTTCCTGTCTCCGCTTATGTAGAGCAGCGCCAGGTAGCAGACGCCGAACAGCACCTGCATAAAAAGCTTCTGGTTGGGGGTGAGGCCCTCGTTCTGCTTGCGCACGATCTTCAGGTAATCATCCACAAAGCCGATGAGGCCGTAGGCGATGGCAAGCATCAGGCCGTACAGCAGCCGTGCCTTGACCAGCGCGCTGTCCGGCCGGGCCCCCAGGGGGGAATTGAACTTGAGGATCATATACCCGGCCACCACCGCAATGACGATGCCAAAGATAAACATGATCCCACCCATGGTGGGGGTGCCCTGCTTATTCTTGTGCCATTTGGGGCCTATCTCCAGGATCGTCTGGCCAAACTTCAGCTTTTTTAGTATTGGCAGCAGCCAGATGCCTGATACGGCGGTGATCCCGAATGACAGAACCACAGTTGTTACTATCCATATACCGTCCATATTCTTTCATCCCATCCGCCGGTGTCCGGCTTCTAATCATACGGCCGATGGCCGCAAAAAACGGTCGAAACCCGTTTCTTATGGCAAATTTTACCTGGACGCCACGCCAAGGCCCTCATAGACCTTCTGGATGACTTCCTCCAGCTTCATGGCCCGGCTGGCCTTAAACCACACCAGGTCCCCGGGCCGCAGGGCCTCCCCCACCGCCTGGGCAAGGGCGCCCTTTTCCCCAAAGAACCGCGCGCCGTCCATGCCGGCCTCCTGTGCACCGGCCACATATTCCCTGGCTTCGTCGCCCCATGCCAACACCAGATCCACTCCGGCCTGGGCAGCCTGACGCCCCACCTCATAATGGCTCTGACGGGAGATTTCTCCCAGCTCCAGCATGTCGGACGCCACCAGTATCTTTTTCCCGCGGCAGGGGAAGGCGCTGAGGGTCCTGATGGCGGCGGCCATGGAGTCGGGGCTGGCGTTGTAG
>JAEXZK010000114.1 GCA_023451415.1 Bacillota bacterium
CGGCGCAGCTCTCCGGCCAGGGGCAGGAGCTCCCGGGGCCCCAGGGAGCAGTTGATGCCCACCGCGTCCGCCCCCAGCCCCTCCAGGGTGAGGGCCATGGAGGAGACACAGCAGCCGGTAAAGGTGCGCCCGGTGCCCTCAAAGGTCATGGTGCACAGCGCCGGGAGGCTGCAATTTTCTTTGGCGGCAAGGAGGGCGGCACGGGCTTCGCTGAGGTCGGTCATGGTCTCGATGGCGATGAGGTCGGCCCCGGCGGCTGCCCCCGCCTTCACCTGGCGGGCAAAGTGCCGGTAAGCCTCCTCAAAGGTGAGGGTGCCGGTGGGCTCCAGAAGCTGGCCCAAAGGCCCCAGGTCCAGCCCCACCAGCGCGCCGAAGGGAGCGGCGGCCTCCTTGGCCAGCCCCACAGCGGCAGAAATGACCTCCTCAGGGGTGCGGCCGGTCCGCTCCAGTTTCAGGGCGCTGGCGCCAAAGGTATTGGCATAGACCACATGAGAGCCGCTCTCCAGATAACGGCGGTGGATGTCCAGGAGCCAATGGGGGTGCTCCAGGGCCACCAATTCCGGGCAGGCCCCCACCGGCAGCCCCCGCTGCTGGAGCATGGTGCCCATGGCACCGTCCAGCAGGATATATTCTTCCTGCAAAAGTGCTTTAAAGTCCACAGTGTTCCTCCTTTATGGTACTGGCCTGAGATGTATGCAGGGCCTCCCGGCTCCTATGCCCGGGCGCTTCATATACATATATAAGGAATGCCTCGCCGTCGGGCCGGGGCCGGTCTTTCCCACATTATTCAGAGGCCGTCCCCGCCGCCGTACCGGGGCAGCCCGCGCCCTCCCCCCGGCGGAAGGGGCAGCTGTCCCGCCGGGAGCAGGAGCGGCAGCCTGCGGGCCTCCCGGCCAGGGGCCTGTCCGATACCCCCAGCAGGGCGGTCACCGATTTGCGGGGGGTGAGGATGCTTTCCCGGGTAGCGCAGAGGCTCATCCGCCGGGGGGCGTCCAAAAGGGCGAGCAGCTCCCCCTGGAGGCCGATGGGCAGGTCGCCGTAACCGGGGCTGAAGCGGCTGGTAAGGTACTTCCCCGGCAGGGAGGCCGCAATCTCGGCCTCGGCAAGGTCGCACACCTCCTCCACTGCGGCGGTGGCACAGCAGTCCAGGGTGACCCCCCGTGCAAGATCCTCCACCTGCCAGCGCCGGATGAGGGCATCCCCTCCGGCCCCCAGGGTGGCGGCCATGAGCACGGCAGCGGAACAGCCTGCCAGGTGCCGGGAAAGATCCTCCCCGGGAAGGGTCAGGCCGCATTCCGGCAGAAGGACGCGGTCCGCTTCCACCTGGATGGCCAGCTCCCGCCAAAGGGCCTTGGGCCGGACGGCCGCCAGCAGCAGCCGGGAGCATTCCTCCGCCAGGGCGCGTGTGGCCGGATCGGCGCCGCTTCCGCAGCCCAGGTAGCGCAGCGCCTCATCCTGGGGTATGGAGGTCAGAGCAATATCCATGGGTTATACCCGCACAAGGGAGGAGACGCTTTGAGAGATCCTGCGGGCCACCTCCGGGTTGTTCATGGTGTAGAGGTGGATGCCGTCCACCCCGTTGGACACCAGATCCACGATCTGGTCCACCGCGTAGGCGATGCCCGCGTCCCGGAGAGCCTCGGGGTGGTCCTCGTAGCGGCTCATCATCTTGACGAACTTGGGGGGGAGGCTGGCGCCGCAGAGGGAGACCATCCGTTCGATCTGCTTCTTATTGACCACCGGCATGATGCCGGCCTGGATGGGAACCTGGATGCCGGCAATCCGCGCCCGCTCCAGGAAGGAATAGAAGAAGCTGTTGTCAAAGAACAGCTGGGAGATGAGGTGCTCGGCCCCAGCGTCCACCTTCCTGCGGAGGTTGAGGATATCGGAGACTAGGTCGGGGGATTCCACGTGGCCCTCGGGATAGCAGGCGCCGGAGATGCCGAATCCCCCGGCCTCCCGGAGAAAGGCCACCAGGTCGCTGGCGTGGGAAAAGTCGGTTTTGGGCGGCAGATCGGGGACACGGTCTCCCCGCAGGGCCATGATGTCCTCCACCCCTTCCCGGCGCAGGCGCTCCGCCAGATCGGCCACCTCCTGCCGGGTATAGTTGAGGCAGGTGAGGTGTGCCAGGGGACGGATACCATATTTATGCTTTATCAGGGAAGCGATCTGGCAGGTATCCTGGCCGCCTCCCCCGCCCGCGCCGTAGGTGACGCTGATGAAATCAGGATGGAGACCCTCCAGCTGTTCCAGCGTGCGGTAGATGGTGTCCACGGGGCTCTGCCGTTTGGGGGGGAACACCTCAAAGGAAAAAACAGTGGATTTGGTCTTAAAAAGCTGAGAGATACCCATAGCCGGCCCTCCTAAAATTGTTTTTTCAAGTGTACCGTATTTGCCGCAGAAATGCAATAATGGCAGGGACATGCCAGAAAAGCTTGTCATTTTTTGGTACCATTTTTTTCAAAATATTTTTCTAAAAAGCATATTTTGTGACGGACATGTGACCAGTCTGGGATATGATGAAACCACAATAGGCATCAAATATGCCAAACAGGAAGGGCGGGGAAGAATGGAGCAAGTCGCAAAAAGCTACGCTATGCGGCACGGCCTGCCGGTTTATGTAGACCGTTACCAAGAGCTTGAGCTGGCAGGAAGAGTATTTTCTCCTATCGAAGGGCCGGTTCTCTTTGACGGGGTGCTGTCCCTGCTCAACAGTCTGGACGGCATATGCGATGCTCTCGGCTATCCACAGAATACACACCAGCTGAGGAGCTTTGTGCCCGGGTCTCCGGAACATAGGGCCGATGCCGCAGAGGAGGCGAAAAGCGTGGAGGAAATTGTCAAGCGGGAAAAAGAAGAGCCAAGAGGGACTGCGGCTACCTTTGTGGTACAGGTCCGGTTCCGGCAAAACGCCACTTGGCAGGGCTCAATCAAATGGGTGGACTCCGGCAAGGTGCAGAACTTCCGCAGCACACTGGAGCTCATCAATCTGATGGAGGGCGCGCTTAAGACGACCCAGGGCGCTACCACCGAAGCGGAGTGGGAGGACGACAAAAAGTAACGGTGCGCGAACGAAAAGGTACAGGTTTTAATTCATTTCACAGAGAACTTTTCTGATGCAAAAGCACCCCGCGGGGCACCGGAAATCCGCCCATCGCAGATGATTTGCTTTGTGTACTGTAATTGATCAAAAAATTGTACCATATTGATCAAAATTTTTGAATATAGATGCAGTCAGCAGATAGTTCCACTAAAAAGGATGAGGTGAATCAATTGGAGAGAATTTACAGCACCACCGCCGGCATGAAAAAGGGCACCAAACGCCTTTTGGCCATTGCCCTGGCCGTCCTGATGATGTTCACCAACCTGGGCGACGTTGCCCTGGGCGTGGTGGCATTGGCAAGCGAGGAGACCGTGGACAGCCTGCCGCTGGCCATTGATCCCTATGCGCTTCAGGAAAAACTGGATGCCATCGTCTCCGGAGAGGGAGAAGAGGCAGAACTGGTTCTGCCTTCCTATGGAGATGGCGAAGAAGCGGCTGCTTTGGATGAAAAGCTCCGCGAGGAAGTAGCCGGCTGGCGTGAGGGCAAGCTGCTTCTGGATGTCGTCACCTTTGAAGAAGACGCCAATGTGGCCGCCCTGGTGGCGGTGACCGCGGATGGCAATACCATCACCGGCCTGTCCATCATCGGCGTCAATACCGGCAGCCGGAGCTATGTTTTTGCCACCAGCCTGTCCGGTACCGAGATAACGGCCGCCCGGCTGACGACCGTTACTCTGGAAGCCACCCGGACCGAGCTCCCGGTGGGCGCTTCCGATACCGATGAGCCCCAAAAGGCTTCCGAAAACGAGGCCTCCGGCGAGATCCCCGTGGGGGTTTCCTCCCTTGTGGCTTCCTCCGTGGTGTCCAAGGCCGACGGAGACCTGCCTGTGGGCAGCAGCGCCGTGGACAGCGGTGATGACGGCGAGGATGAGGACCCTGTCCTCCCCGGCGCGGTAGAGGTCAAGACCACAACCAAAACCAAAGCGCTGGATGAAAGCGAGCTCAGTGACCTGTCCGGCTCCAAGGCCAGCTTCTTCCGCAGCCTGCTGGGCGGCTCCTCCTATGGCATGCCCGTGGGCGCCAGCGGCATCTCCGGCCTGGATATCCAGCCCATGTCCTATGGGGATACTATTACCATTACCAACCATGTGGTGGGTACTGCACCAGCAGGAACTACCTTTACCTATCAGCTGTATACTGGCAGCAGCAGTAGTAACCTGGCTCTTCGGGACACTTTTGTTATTCCTGCCAATGGCAGCGTTACCAAGGTGATGGGTTATAGCTGGGGGAGCTACTTTAAGGTAGTGCAGACCGCCCCCTCCGATATCAATACCTATGTGGCCGTTGGCGATGCCAGATATTATGAGAAACAGAACGCATCCGATGTTTCTACCATTTCGGATGGGACAAGAGTAGGCTTTGTCAACGCTTATGCCACCAGCCAGGCCCCCAGCCTCAGCGGCGATAAGACTGTCACTGACAGAAGCGAGGGCGGCCTGTATGATATTACTGCCAAAATGGAAGTGAGCAGTGGGTTTGAAATTCCTGAAACACCCATTCAGACCCCTGCCCCTGCTCAGGTCATTCTGCTTTTGGATCTTTCCAACAGTATGAAATATGGCATGAGCGCCAGCGGCTCCCCCGAGCTGGCGGGAACAAACCCCGAGCAGCGTTGGTATGTCACCCGGGAGGCAGCCAAGAGCTTTATTACCAGCATCCTGGGCAATGGTAACCCCGCTAACAATGAAATTGCCATTATTGGCTTTTACAGCTATGGCAATAACAACATTAGCGGCAGCAACGTCGATTATGTCACCACCCTGCTTTCCGATTACAGCAGCAACATCGACAGCCTGCTGAAGAGCTTCTATTACACCACCAATCTGAACGATTTCCGCGGAGAAGACTACGGCGGAACCAACGTGCAGGCCGGCCTGCGCCGCGCCAGAAACCTTCTGGCCAGCGCCACCAATGATCCAACTAAGGATCAATTCCTGATCCTGATGAGTGACGGTGAAGCCACCAGTTCCATCAGCTACTCCGACAAGGCTAACATCCCCAACGTAAGCGATGACGATTCCCGCCGGGCGGGCTGGGAGGCTGATCAGATCAAATCTGAACGCCCCGATGTCACTATCTGCACGGTGGGCATTGGCAACAGCGCAGCCCTTGGCAACACCGCCAAGCGGACACTGCAGTATATCGCCTCCAACCCCACCAGCGATACCTATCTGCTGGGTGAAAACATCGAGCAGCTCACTGCCAGATTCAATCAGTTGGTGACTCTAATCAGCCGGTATCAGTTCAATCCTATCAAGAACCAAAACGTTACGTTGACCGATACCATGAGCCAGTATGTAGAACTGGTTCATCCCGACGGCAGCCCCATTACCGCAGAAAAACCCTTTAACGAGGCTACCGATGTTGTGAAATCTCACAACAAGGGCACCGTCACCTATGATATAGCCACCAAGACTCTTACTTGGACCATATCCGGCGCGGTGGACCCCGCTCCGTATCTGCTGACCTACCACGTCAATGTGCTTCCCCATACCGAGGGCTTTGTCAGCGGCGACGGAGACCCGGAGACCCAGGTTGGCAGCAGCATCTATACTGCTTTGGAACCTGCGGCGTCCTCGGCACACTTTGACGCCAATGCCAGCGCGGTCGTCAGCTCCGAAAACGGCGGAAGCTATACCCTGCCCAAGCCCCAGATCTGGCAAAAGGCCAACGTGGTCAAATTCCAGAAGGTGGGCGGCAATTCCGCTACCCCACTGGCAGGCGTCACCTTCGAGGCCCATTTGGGCAACGCCTCCGGCCCCGTTGTGGCAAGCGCTACCTCTGACGAGAACGGTTATCTGACTATGTACCTCTATGATGACTTTTATGTCATCACCGAGCGCCCCACCATCGGCTATATCGGCATCAATCCCATTACCGCTGATTTCACCGGTAAGGAGGGCCGTTACGGCAGATACGGCAACAATTCCACAAACTCCACCATTACCACAAATGAAGTTGCTCCCGTCCTGAATACTGACGCATCTATCCCCGCTTCCGGCATGGCAGGCGTCAGCTATATCCGGGTCAAGAATGACCGTGCCATCGACGGTAAGGTCACTGTCACCAAAAATCTGCTCACCGCTTCCGGCACCCCCATCACCCCTGTACGAGATGGGTTCTATGTGGGTCTGTTCACCAAGGATGGTTCCGGCCGGTATACTTTGCTGGGCAACAGCGAGTCCCCCAACTTTGTAAATCCGCTGCCCATCAGCACTGCCACAGCCACTGCGGAATTCACCAATGTTCCGTACGGTATCTATTATGTTCTGGAGACTGATTCCAGAGGCGTGCCTGTGGACAAGAGCACCTTTAATTATACCGTTACCGATGGTGCAGAGGTCGTGGTTAACAGCAAAAATGCAGTGACTGCTGCCGTCACCAATAAGGAAAACGCCGACGGCTCCCTCACCGTGACCAAGACCCTCACCGGCACCACTGCCGCCTTTGCCAACGGCAAGGAGTTCACCTTCAAGCTGTACAAGGGCGATACCGCCACCGGCAATGCCCTGCACACCGGCACCGCCTCCTTTGACGGCACCGGCCTGGGCCCCGTTACCGTCCGGTGGGATACCGCCGACGGCACCCTGAGCGGCCTCAGCTACGGCACCTACACCGTGGCGGAAGAGAGCCACGCCATGTTCCAGGCGGTGGGCGGCGCTGCCAAGAGCGCTACCATCACCATCAGCGACAAGAGCAAGACCATCGCTTTCACCAATGCGCCCAAGACCGACGCCCAGCTGACCATTAAAAAAGTGGTCACCGAGCATCCCCAGGTGGGAGCAGCCGATTCCTTCAGCTTCCGGCTCTACACCAGAAGCGGCGATGCCATGACCCCTGTGGGCGACAGAGTCACTGTCGCCGTGGGCGGCTCGGCCAAGGTCTTTAACCTCACCTACGGCCAGACCTACTACGTCAAGGAAGAAGACATCCCCACCGGTTATGAGCTGGTAGACAGCGGTATGATTACCGTCAGCGGCCAGAAATACTACGCCGTCACCATCGACGCAACCGGGAAGGAAGTCACCTTCACCAACACCGCCAAGACCTACAACAACACCCTGCGCGTCACCAAGAACGTGTCCGACAAGTGGCTCCTCACCGACGACGCGGCCAGCCGCACCTTCAGCTTCAAGCTGAACGGCCCCGGCATCCCCGAGGCAGGCATCACTGCCGACGTCACTGTGGATAAGGCCACCGGCACCGCCACAGCCACCTTTGCAAAGCCTGAAGGCGGCTGGAGAGCCGGCGAATACACCATCGCCGAGACAGCCACTCCCGGCAGTGCCTACGACCTCACCGGCATCACCGTCAGCATTGCGGGCAAGACCATGGCAGGAACCGGCTCCAGCCGTTCCGTCACCCTCACCGCTGCCGACTTTGAAGCCGCGGCCAACAGCACCATCACCTTTACCGCGGCAAACGCGGTCAAGACCCCCGGCGCGGGCACTGTCACCGCCACCAAGACCCTGGCAAACGGCGCGTGGCTCAATAACCCCGTCAAGAGCTTCGGCTTCACCCTTACCGGCCCCGATGGCTTCAGCAAGACCTTCTCTGTTCCTGCCGACGGCACCACCGCCACCCTCACTACCGACGGCTGGGATATGCCCTTGGGCCAGTACACCCTCACCGAGACCAAGGATCCCGACTTTAAGCTTACTGCCAACGGTCTGTCTGTGGCCATTGGCGGCACAGCGGCCGGAAGCTTCTCCAATGGGAAGCTCACCTTCACCCTGGGCAGCGGCGATATCGGCCCTGACGGCAAGGTGAAAACCATCGCCTTTGCGGCGGTCAACGAGGTGGAATCCTCCGCCTTTACCCTGAATGCCGTCAAGGAGCTGCGGAACACCACCGCTTCCTTTGCCAGCGGCAAGAGCGTCACCTTCACTCTCACCGGCCCCAATGGCCAGAGCTACACCGGCACAGCCACCTTTGACGGCAACGGCCTGGTGGAGGACGTGACCTGGAGCCCCGAGCTCCCCGCCAGCCTGGTACATGGCGAATATACCCTCAGCGAGGCCCTGGGCAACGAGAACTTTAAGCCCATCGCCGTGGACCCCGTTGTCAAGAGCGGCGACGCCGCGGCCTCCGTCAGCGGTACCACCGTGACCTTCACCGTGGGCGCGGCCAATGCGGGCAAGACACTTTCGGTCAAGTTTATCAACGAGCCCCAGGCCGACGGCAGCCTCAATGTTTCCAAGGCCATCGCCGATGGCTCCAAGCTGCTCAGCGCCGAAGACACCTTTGTCTTTGACCTGTACGAGGTCAGCGGCTCCACTGCCGCCAAACTGACCTCCATCCCCGAGACCAGCCGCACCATCACCGGCGCGGGTTCCGTCACCATCACCGGCCTCACCCGGGGCAAAACCTACCTGGTGGCAGAGCAGTCCAAGGACGGCTACCGGTTTGATAAGTTCACTGTGGGCGGCCAGGATGCTGATTCCACCACCGTGGGCGGCGTCACCGGCTGGCAGTTCACCGTAAGCGGCAGCACGGCCGCGGCTGTTACCCTGGTCAACAGCAACACCCAGGGCCCCGGCTTTACCCTCACGAAGAGCCTGAACACCAACGGCCTGGATACTGAGACCTTTACCTTTAACCTCTATAAGGGCAGCACCTTGGTGGCCGTGGGCGCCACCGGCAGCTACACCGGCTCCGGCGCTGTCAAGACCGCCGATGTCACCTGGACCACTCCCGACGGCAAGCAGCCCTTTGATGTCACCCTGATGGATGTGGGCACTTATACCATCAATGAGGTGGTCAGCCAGGAGAGCAACTACAAGTTTGAGAAGTTCACCGACGGTGCACAGGAAGTTACCGCCAACAGCTATACCTTCACTGTCACCGGCAGCGGCTCCGCCGGCTCGGTGGTGGCCCACAACGGTCCCGACACCGTGGAAGGCCGCACCGTCACCGTCAACAAGACCCTGGAAAGCGGCTTTGGCCTGGTTGGCAGCTTCTCCTTTGCCATCACCGACGCCTCCGACGCCCAGGCGGGCACCGGCAGCGTAGCAGTGGGCGAAAACGGCCTGACCAAGGCCGACGCCACCAAGGCTGTCATTGATGCTCTGGCCGATCTGCCCAACGGCGTCTACACTGTCACCGAGACCATCACCGGCGACTTTGAGCTGGACGGCGTCACCGGCGCAAGCCGTGTAGGCACAGGCCTCAGCGCCACCTTCACCTTGACCCGGACCTCCGGCAATGCTGAGATCACCTTCACCAACAAGGCCAAGAGCAATACCGGCTTCGGCGTCACCGTGAACAAGATCGTGGACAGCATCGCCGCGGCTGATAAGGACTTTACCTTCCTGCTCACCCAGCCCGACGGTACCACCCACACCGGCACCCTCACCAAGACCATCGCGGCTTCTGAGCCCGTGGTCACCTGGAGCCCCGCCCTGCCCACTGCTTGGGAGTACGGCGAGTACACCGTCACCGAGACCGACAGCGGCGACTACACTCTGGCCTCCATCACCGGCGGCACCGTCGATCTGGAGAACAGCACCGCCGCCTTCACTGTGGGCGCAGCTTCCGCTCCTGTTATCATCACCTTTACCAACAACCGCACCGATGCCGAAGGCGTCACCCTGGCCAAGGAAATGGCCAGCGGCTCCGCCCTGGTCAACAGCGCCGACACCTTTGACTTCGTTATCTACGAGCCCGGCGTGTCGGGCAGCGAGATCCAGGTAAACGGCGTGGCGGCCGGGGCCGAGGCGACCGCTGTGGACGGCCTCAAGGTTGGCACCACCTATTATATCTACGAGAAGAACGGCGCCAGCTACACCCTGGACGGCATCACGGGCGCTGCCTATGTGAACACCAATGGCAGCGGCTACAAGGTTTATAGCTTCACTGTTCCTTCCAGCGGCATCATCGCCCTCACGGCGGTGAACAGCAACACCACCGGCGGCATGACCCTCCAGAAGGTGGTGGCAGGGGAGAACTTCAACACCGACGCCCGGTTTGCCATCACTGTTTCCGGCGCGGGCCTCACCGGCGGCAGCATCAGCAGCACCCTGAAGGCCGACGGAACCGCCAGCCTCAGCGGGCTGCGCATCGGCGAGACCTACACGGTCACCGAGGCTGACGCCGCCAACTACCAGCTGGTGGGCATCACCATCGAAAAGGACGGCAACACCCTGGCAACTCTGCCTGCAAATGGACAGTTTACCATGGCTGCCGAATATGTTGGAGCCACCATCAAGGTGACCAACAAAATGCCTGTTTCCGGTGCGGTCACGGTCACCAAGACCATTGAAAACGCCCCCGGTTACACCGTTCCTTCCTTCGGCTTCAACCTTTACCAGGTGAGCGGCGATCCTGCTGCAGAGACCCTCATCGCCACTGCCTCCACCCGTGCCAACGGCACCCTGACCTGGACCGTGGCGGAAGGCAAGAGCACCATCTTCAACGGCCAAAAGCTCCTCCCCGGCACCTACCGTGTCCGTGAGAACCAGCTGGGAGCCGTCAGCGCCAGCCAGCCCTTTGCCCTCACCGGCATCACCGGCGGCACAGCCGACCTGGCCGACCGCAGCGCCACCTTTACTGTGGCCGAGGGTGACACTGCCGCCATCGGCTTCACCAACAGCGTGGTCACCTGGGACGGCGAAGGCATGGATGTGGTCAAGGCGGTCACCAATGGCTACGGCATGGAAAAGGGCCAGACCTTCCAGTTTACCATCTCCGGTCCTGCCGAGGCAGAGAATCCCTCCAGCTACGCGGGCGAAATCGCCTACGACGCCCAGGGCCAGCAGAGCTTGACCTGGACTGACAGCACCCGCACCTTTGCCCCCGGCACCTATACCATCACTGAGACCAACGTCCCCGGCAGCTTCGACTATGTGAGCATCGGCGCCGCCAGCGGCAGCACCCCTGTGGCGGTTACGCCCGTAACCGGCGAAAATGCCGTCACCTTCGTGCTTACCAAGGCTATCATGGATGCTGAGGATCTCACCATCACCATCACCAACACCCCCAAGACCGGGGCGGGCCTGACCCTGACCAAGGCGCTTACCGCCAACGGTCTTGCGGATGAGACCTTCGCCTTCACCCTCACCGGTGCCACCAATGAGTTTGTGGCTCATGGCACGGTCACCGGTTCTGGTACGGTCGTTTGGGATGTGCCTGTGGCCACCCTGCCTGTGGGCAGCTACACACTCACCGAGGACGCCATGGCCTCCACCTCCAACTTCCGGTTTGAGAAGTTCACCGTGGACGGCGTGGACGACACCGATGGCACCGTGTCCTTCGACGTGGCCGCCGGCGATACCACCGCCATTGCGGTGACTGCCAGCAACACCGTCAAGGCCGACGGTTCCGTGGCCATCGCCAAGAACGCGGACACCAAGGACTTTGAGGACACCTTCACCTTCGCCCTCACCGGCCCTGTGAGCCGCACCATCACCATCAACAGCAACACCATGACCGGCAGCGCCTCCAGCCTGCCTTACGGCACCTATACTTTGACGGAGAACAGCAGCACCCACTTCACCTTTGACGAGTTCTCCGTCACCGACGGCGCTACGGTCAGCCAGGACGGCAAGACCCTTACCTTCACCATCGACAGCGGCAAGAAGGATTTTGCCTTCACCGCCGACAATGCTCTGAAGA
>JAEXZK010000117.1 GCA_023451415.1 Bacillota bacterium
TCAGGGCCCCGTCCCGGAAGGCCCCCCACACCGCTCCGCCGGTGCGCACCGTATTGCGGAGGCATTCCACCAGGAACCGGTACTCCTCCGGCCCCCACTGGTCCACAAAGGGGATATTCTTGAGGACCCAGCCGCCTTCCTCCTTCCGCCAGCACCTGGTCACCTCCTGGGTGCGGTCAAAGCGGGCAAAAAGCCCCGGCTCTATCTCGTTTTCTTCCAGTCTGCGGTATTCGGTCAAAGTCATTTTCGTTTCCTTTCAGATAATGCCGTCCTTGATAAGCTTGTATTCCATGGAGTCCCGCAGCGCCTGCCAACTGGCGTCAATGATATCCGCCGAAAGGCCCACGGTGGTCCACACCGAGGCGGCGTCCCGGGATTCGATAAGAACTCGGACCGAGGCGGCGGTGGCGGAGCGGCTGTCCATGACCCGCACCTTGTAATCGATAAGGCGGACCTCCGACAGGCTGGGATAAAAGACCTCCAGGGCCTTGCGCATGGCCACGTCCATGGCGTGGATGGGGCCCTCGCCCTCGGCGGAGGTCATCTCCACAGCCTCCCCCACCTTGATCTTGATGACGGCGCAGCAGGAGCGGGCTACGTTTACCGCAGGCTCCTCGCTGATGATCTTAAAATATTCCAGGCTGAAGGCCGGGGTGTACTTTCCCAGGTGTTTGAGGGTGAAGATTTCAAAGCTTGCCCCTGCGGATTCAAAGGCGTAGCCCTCGTACTCCAGCAGCTTCAGCTTCTCGATCAGCTCCTCCGTCACCTGGCTGTCACGGGTGACGGAGCTGTCTATCTCCGCAATGCGGCTGGCGACAGCCGACCGGCCGGCAAACTCGGAAAGCAGCACATGCCGGGTATTGCCCACCTCTTCAGGCGAAATATGCTCAAAGGAAATGGAATTTTTGTAGATGCCGTCCACGTGCATCCCGCCCTTGTGGGCAAAGGCGCTTTTCCCCACATAAGGGGTGTTGGCGGGCAACACCAGATTGGTCACCTCGGCGATATACCGGGCGGTCTTGGTCAGGCGCTGGAGCTTGTCCGCCGGGATGCACTCATAACCCATCTTGGCCTGGAGATTGCCGATGAGGGTGGAAAGGCTGGCATTGCCGCACCGCTCCCCAAAGCCCAGATAGGTCCCCTGGACATGGGACGCCCCGGCTTCCACAGCCGCCATGGCGCCCGCCACCGCGCAACCTGTGTCGTTGTGGGTGTGGATCCCCACCGGTGCCGTCACCGCCTCCAGCACCACCCGGGTCATCCTGTCCACCTCGCCGGGGAAGCAGGCCCCGTTGGTGTCGCAGAGGCAGATGCGGTCGGCCCCGGCCTCCGCCGCGGCCCTGACAGCGGCCATTGCATAGTCGGGATTGTGCTTGTAACCGTCAAAAAAATGCTCCGCGTCAAAGATGACCTGGCGGCCGTTTGCCTTAAAGTACCGGATGGTGTCCCGGATCATGGACAGGTTCTCCTCCAGGGTGGTGCGAAGCACATCCCTGACATGGAGATCCCAGCTCTTGCCGAAGATGGAGACCCACCTGGTCCCTGCCGACAGCAGGGAGAGGCAGTTCTCGTCCTCCTCCACCCGGGTCAGCTTCCGCCGGGTGGCCCCAAAGGCCACCACCTGGGTATTTCCCAGGTCCAGCTCCCGCAGGCGGCGGAAGAACTCCATGTCCTTGGGGTTGGAGGCCGGGTTGCCCGCCTCGATAAAATCCAGCCCCAGCCTGGCCAGCTTCTGGGTGATGTTCAACTTGTCCTCCAGGGAAAAACTGATTCCTTCCCCCTGGGCCCCGTCCCGGAGAGTGGTGTCCAGTATCTCGATATGCTTCATCTGCGCTGTCCTCCAGTCCCTCAGACAATGGCCTTGTTGATGGCGTTGATGTAGGCCTTGAGGCTGGCCTCAAAAATATCGGTGGAGAGGCCCCGTCCCACAATGGTCCGGTCCCCTTTTTTCAGCCGCACCATGACCTCGCCCAGGGCGTCCTCACCCTCGGTCACCGAGTGGATGGTGTAGTTAACCAGTTGATAGCCCTCCTTGACGATGCGGTCGATGGCCTTGAAGGCCGCATCGATGGGGCCGTCCCCCCGGGCCACATGCTCGATCTCCTCGCCGTTCTTAATAAGCTTGACCACGGCTGTGGCGGAGATCACGGTACCGCTGTTGACCACAAAGCTGTGGAGGCGGTAGGTCTCGGGGATGGCATACCCCAAGGCGCTCACCATGGCCTCAATGTCCTTGTTGGTGACATTTTTCTTCCGGTCAGCCAGGGAAAGGAACCGCTCAAAGGCCCTTTCCATGGCCTCATCGGAGAGGATGTACCCCAATTCCTCCACCCGCTGGACAAAAGCATGACGGCCGGAGTGCTTGCCCAAGGTCAGATCGCTTTGGTAGATGCCGATGGAGTCCGGGGAGATAATCTCATAGGTAAGGGGATTTTTCAGCACTCCGTGCTGATGGATGCCCGCCTCATGGTTGAAGGCGTTGCGGCCCACAATGGGTTTATTGGGGGAAATTTTGGTGCCGATGACGGTGGAGACCAGCTTGCTGGTGCGGTAGATCTCCCTGGTGTTGATGCCGGTGGTCAGCTCCAGCTGTGCCTCCCGGGTTTTGAGGGCCATGATGACCTCTTCCAGAGCCGCGTTGCCCGCCCGCTCCCCGATGCCGTTGATACTCCCCTCCACCTGGCCGGCCCCGGCCCGCAGGGCAGCGATGGAGTTGGCCACCGCCATGCCCAGGTCGTTGTGGCAGTGGACAGACAGGATGACCTCATCCTTCCGGTGAAGGTTATCCCTGATATATCCCACCAGGCTGTACATCTCCTCGGGCAGGATATACCCCACGGTATCGGCAATATTGATGGTGGACGCACCTGCGTCCACAGCGGTGTTGAAGCACTCCAGGAGGAATTCCCTGTCGCTGCGGGTGGAGTCTTCCCCGGAGAATTCCACATCCTCGCAGAGGCTGCGGGCGTAGGATACACATTCCCGGATCTTTTCCAGCGCCTGCCGGCGGGTGATGTTCAGCTTGACCTCCAGATGCAGGTCGCTGGTGGCGATAAAAACATGGAGCCTGGGCCGTTTGGCTCCCTTTACCGCCTCCCAGGCCGTGTCGATGTCATTTTTTACAGCCCGGCACAGGGCGGCCACCGCGGCGTTTTTGGTCTGGGCCGCCACCTTCTGAACCGCTTCAAAGTCATCGGGAGAAGAGACGGGAAACCCCGCCTCGATGACGTCCACCCCCAGCCTGTCCAGCTGGCGGGCGATCTCCACCTTCTCCCGGGTGTTCATCGTGCAGCCAGGGGACTGTTCCCCGTCCCGCATGGTCGTATCAAAAATGAGTATCTTCCTCATAATGCACACTCCGTTTCCTCGTTTGCCGGGCCGCCCCCTGCCGTGGGCCAGCGGTAAGGTTATTGTAGCACGTTCTGCCGGAGAAGAAAAGAGG
>JAEXZK010000197.1 GCA_023451415.1 Bacillota bacterium
CAGGGCGGCCATAGGGACAATGACAAGGAAGGATGCCACAAGGCCGATACACTTAAACAGCTCCTTCAAAAGCCACAGCTGGTTGCTGCTGGGGATGGGGTTTTCCACCTGGAAGGCGGCGGTAAAGAAATCGGTCATATATCCGGAGCTTTTGACAGAAAAATGCTGCCAGGGGTGGATTTCCTTGGGGTTATAGACCACGCGCATTGTGCCATCCGCGGCGTCGCCGTAAAAGGTCCCGATCTCGATCTGTGTTTTGGCCTCCTCCGGATGGAAGATGGAGTTGATAATATAGGCGCTTTCCGGCGCGTCGCTCATATCCCCGTCGCCGTTGACGCAGCGGTAGGCTCCCTCATCATAGAAGCCGAAGTTGGTGCCAAAGTTGCAGTGGATTTCCGCCATGGCCTCGGGGGTAGCCGCCCGTATCTGGGAGGTGGGGAAAGCCGCTGCCACCTTGTTCTCCGCCTGGGCGGCTGCCAGCTCGCTGCTGGTAACCTCCGCGCCGCCCTCTGAGGATGGGTCCTGAGCCGCGGCCAGGGCATCCATATATTTGCGCCCGTAATAGCGGGCGGTATTCCAGGTGTTGCTACCGCCCATGGAGTGTCCCGTTATGCCGATCTTGCTGTTATCCACATAATCAAGGTTGAAATAAGCAAATTCCACCAGGGGGATCATACCCATTCCTTCCTGAATCGTCGTATCCGCGTAGGCATATTGTGTAGAGCTGGAATCGCCATGATAATAAGCGTCCATGGCCATAACAGCGATCCCCCGGCGGGAAAGCTCTATGGCGGTGATGTCCTGCATCTGGTTGTTGTTGAGGTAGCCGTGGCTGGTAATGACCAGGGGAACTTTGCTATCCGCCGATGCGGAAACAGGCCGGAACAGGTTTCCGGATACCCACTTGCCATTGTCTGTGGGGATGGTGAATTTAGTGATCTGTACTGTGCCGAAGGCCGTTTGCAGGATTGATGCGCCGATGCAGCTGATCAGTAACAGAACCAGGGCGATGCACAATAGCCTTGTGGCGGTTTTTACACTCATGCCTTGTGTTGTTGCGGTTTGCATACTTTACTCTCCTCTCAAATGAAACGGATTGTCCAACGGGCTGCTTTTCCCACCTCCCAAACAAAAAGGCGCGGAAGGGTCCTGGAAAAGACCACCCCCGCACCCCTCTCATCTCTTGTGTGCCGGCTTTTCTTGTTCGATTTTTAGTTTATGTCCTGACGAAATAAAATAATTTCTATAAGAAACTATTTTATTTACAATATATACTATTTTGCTTTTTAATTTCAATCCGCAATGCACACAAATTTACGGCGCCTTTTCTGGCGGATGTTCCAATTCTGCTTTTCCCGCGCCCGATGGGCTTTGGGATTCTTGACAAGGGGCCCTCCCTGCCTCTATACTAAATACAGAGATTTTGTGTGAGAGCTTGATGAGACAGGTTTGTTTCGTCATGCTCTTTTTTTCATGAAGGGGGAGCAGTCAATTATGGACCGATATGTGATCGCCCTGGACCAGGGCACAACCAGCTCCCGCTGCATCATCTTTGATCAGCGGCAGAATATCGTGGACATCGCCCAGAAGGAATTTACCCAGCGCTATCCCAAGCCCGGCTATGTGGAGCACGACCCAATGGAAATCTATGCCTCCCAGTACGGCGTACTCATCGAAGTTCTGGCCAAAAGCGGGGTCTCGCCCAAAAATGTGGCCGCCATCGGCATCACCAACCAGCGGGAGACCACCATCGTCTGGGAAAAATCCACCGGGCGGCCCGTCTACAATGCCATTGTCTGGCAGTGCCGCCGGACAGCCGCCCTCTGCGAGGAGCTGAAGAAGGACAAGGAGCTCACCGATTACATTAAGCATTCCACCGGCCTGCTTGTGGACGCCTACTTCTCCGCCACCAAGATCAAGTGGATCCTGGACAACGTCCCCGGAGCCCGGGAGAAGGCCGAGGCGGGGGAACTGCTCTTTGGCACGGTGGACACCTGGCTCATCTGGAAACTCACCGGCGGGCAGGCCCATGTCACCGATTACACCAATGCTTCCCGCACCATGCTTTACAACATCCAGGACCTCTGCTGGGATGAACGGATCTGCGCTGCACTGAATATCCCCATGTCCATGCTGCCCAGAGTCTGCTCCTCCAGCCAGGTCTACGGCACGGTCAATATCGAAGGGGTGGAGGTGCCCCTTGCGGGCTGCGCCGGCGACCAGCAGGCCGCCCTCTTCGGCCAGACCTGCTTTGACAAGGGCGACGCCAAGAACACCTACGGCACCGGATGCTTCCTGCTGATGAACACCGGAGAAGAGATGTGCCACAGTAAAAACGGCCTGCTCACCACCATCGCCGCCGATCCCGGGCCCAAGGTCCATTATGCGCTGGAGGGCAGCGTATTTGTGGGCGGCGCGGTCATCCAGTGGATTCGGGACGAGCTGCGCCTGGTGAGCGAAGCCCGGGACACCGAATATTTTGCCACCTCGGTGGAGGATAACGGCGGGGTTTATGTGGTGCCCGCCTTCACCGGGTTGGGCGCCCCCTATTGGGACATGTATGCCCGGGGCGCCATCCTGGGGCTGACCCGGGGGGCCAACCGCAAGCACATCATCCGGGCCGCTCTGGAAAGCATCGCCTACCAGACCTATGATGTGCTGGACGCCATGCAGAAGGACACCGGCATCCCCCTCACCGAGCTGCGGGTGGACGGCGGCGCTTCGGCAAACAATTTTTTGATGCAGTTTCAGGCGGACCTGAACCGGCAGACTATCCGCCGGCCCATGATCCGTGAGACGACCGCCCTGGGCGCGGCCTATCTGGCCGGACTGGCCGTGGGCGTGTGGAAGGACCTGGATGATATTCGTTCCCAGTGGACGCTGGATAAGCTGTACCACCCCACTATGGCCATGGAGGAGCGGGACCGGCTGCTCCACGGATGGCACAAGGCTGTTTCCCGGGCCAAGGACTGGGAAGAAGACTGAAATACATATACAAAAAGAGGAGCCTCAAGGCTCCTCTTTTTTCTTGCGGTTCAGTTCTTTTTTCAGCCATTCCCACAGGGGGATGGTGAGGAAAATCAGCCAGCCGGGGTGCCACAGGTCAAAGAGAATACCCAGGCATACGTAGACGATGCCGCATACCACGGCATAGGGGAACGCCCTGCGCAGGTCTCCCCAGGCCAGAGCATAGTAGATGGGGATTGTGACGAAGATGACCCAGGCCGGATGCCACAGGTCAAAGGCAAACCCCAGCACCAGAAAAATGATGGTGCAAAGCACCGGATAAGGGAAGCGCTGCCAGGGGGTGTGCCCCTCGTCCTCCTCCCCGGCCCAATCCTCCGCCGTTTCCTCCCCGCCCCGGGCAAAGGCTTCCACCGGGTCGTCGGTGCGGAGAATCTCATCCAGGGAAACGCCGTACAGCCGGGACAGCGTGATGAGGTTATCGGTATCGGGAGACGCCTCCGCCCGCTCCCATTTGGATACAGCCTGGCGGCTGATGCCGATTCTTGCAGCCAGCTCCTCCTGGGAAAAACCGTGCTGCTTGCGCAGCTGCACCAGCCTGTTTGCAATCTCAATATTCATAAGTTGTTCTCCTTTCGCGCTCTTCCGGAAGCTGGTTCCAGTTTACCGGATCATCCTGGTTTCCTCCACCAAATCTGGTTTTCAATTGCGCAACTTTCGGTTGCGGGCGAAAGGAAGACGCCTCAGTCCAGGATTTTTTCCAGGTCCTCCGGCCCATGGCCGCAGACGGGGCAGACAAAGCCCTGGGGGATGGTGTCCGACTCCAGGATGTGGCCGCAGATCCGGCACCGGTACCCCTTCTGGGGCTTGGGCGGCAGATAGGAGGAGGCCTTGGGGGGAGTGATCCCTTTCTTCACCTGATGGTAGTAGGCATAGGTCATGGGCGGGCGGTCCTCCAGAGGCTCTGCCGCCAGCACCTCGCCAAGGAAAAGGATGTGGGTGCCCAGGTCCAGCTGGCCCTTTACCCGGCAGCTGAAGCGGGCCGCCGTCTGCTGGCAGATGTAGGGAATGCCGTTTTCATCCGCCCGGGTGCGGAAGCCGTCAAATTTGTCCTTGTCCCTGCTGCTGTGGAAGCCGAAGGCCCCGATGAGCTCCATGCCGGCATCCTCGGTGAGGGCCACAGCGGTAAAAAGCCCTGACTTTTGGATAATATCGGTGGTGTAGTTCTCCTTGTTGACGGCGACGGTCATCTGCAAAGGGGCGGACGTCACCTGGGCAAGGGTGTTGACCACGCAGCCGCTGACCACATCCCCCTGCCGGGAGGAAAGAAGGTACATTCCGTAATTCAGAGAAAAGAAGGCTTTTTGTTCGATCATAATAGCTCCTCCAATTTAGTAATTGTTCCTGATTTCAAACTACCTGTTTTTTCCTGCTTTGTCAAGGGCTCTTCCTGCGATTCTCACAATCCGCCAAAGGGAACCCCCCTCCTTGGTGATAAATCACAAGAGGCGTCCCGCTGCCGCTTCCGGCAGGTGGGATGCCTCTTGTTGGCGGGAGGTTACTTTTTGCGGAAAATTCCGGTGATGCCGTTCCACAGGTCCCGGAACATGGCGGCCACCCGGCTGCCGAAGGTTCCGGTGTCCCCCTTGGCGGTCTGGGCTGCGGCCTCCTCTTCCTCCTGCACCTTGATCTCCTGGGTGCGCATTACGATCTGGATGCTCTCGGGGGTCCCATTGCGGGAGTCGGTGAGGGACTCCATGGCGGCGCCCGGGTCGGCCAGCAGCAAATTGTCAATGTCGCCGGTGTGCTCATCCCACTTCTCGTCGATGAGGTCGGTGATGGTGTCCTTGGCGCTGCGGATGTTCCCCGTCTCCCCCAGGCCCACCGCTGCCCGGCGCAGGGCGTCAGCCAGGCCGGACAAGGTTTTTTGGGCGCCGCTGTCCAGGTAGGGGCCGGATTTCTGCATGGTGGTCTCGGCGCGCTTCATCAGCTTGCGCAGGTCGGTCATCAGGTCCTGCATATTTCCGCTGGCGGTCCGGCCGTCCTTCAGCGACTGCTGTACTTCGCCTTCATATTTGGCCAGCACGGCCAGGAGGGCCTGCACATCCCCCAGGATGGAGTCCACCTGGTCGGCGGTATCGGAAGCGGCTGCCGAAAGGGCTCCTGTGGCTCCGCTTGCCACGGCGGCGTCCAAAAGGGCCGTCAGCTTTTTCAGGTCTCCGCCCAGGCCGGCGCTGCCCAGCTTCCTGCACAGGTCGCTGACATCCCCGGCCACGCCCGAGGCGGCTTCGTAGTCGCCGGACATCCCCAGGGCCGCGCTCAGGTCCTTAAGCTGGCTGCTCTGTTTGTTGATATCGTCAATGGCAGCGTTGCCCTCGTCCATGGCTGCCAGCTTGGCCTCCACCCCGTCCTTGTTCTGATAGAGGTAAACCAGTATGGGAGCGGCTTCCGCCGCCTGGGCCTGGGTGTAGCCCTGCCCCATCAGGGCGCCTACCACAAACTCTGCAAACTCGCCGGAACCCGAGCTTTCATAGGCCGCGTGAAGGTTTTCCGCGATGGCCAGCTTGGCCCGGACCTCATCCGAGGTCATGCCGTTGTAGGTGATGCTTTCCAGCTCCCCGCTGGACACCGCTCCCAGCAGCTTCTGCAGGGAAGCCGTGTCGGCGCTCAGGTCATCCAGGCTTTCGTCCAGCTCCTCCAGGTGGAGGCGGAAGCTGTCGGACAAGCTGCCGCCCGAGGCGGCCTCCATCCGCTCCAGCTCCCCGGCCAGGGCGTCCAGCACAGCGCGGCAGGTCTTGAGGTCCTCCCGCAGGGCGGCAATGCTGCCGTAGAGGCCGGACAGCGTGTCGTTTACATCGGAGATCATGTGTCCTGCGCTGGCAAGATGGCCGTTCATCTCATCAAAGCTGTCGTCCAGGTAATACATGCTTTCGATAACGTTATCGATCCGGTTGTAGATGTCATCCTTGTTGTCCTCGATAACCCCCCGGGCTTTGTCCAGGTCATCCAGGCCGTTGGCGGCCTCCAGCAGGCTCCCGCCCATGCCGTCCAGGCTGCCCAGAATGACGTCCAGGCTGTCGTTGAGCTTGTCATAGGAGTCCTGGATGTCCTCCTTGGCCTGGCGCAGGTCGGCGATCTGGTCCATCTGCCCCAGGGTGGCCGGCATCATCATCATGACAAGCCCCGGGAAAGCGAAATCCTCGCTGCCCACCCGGATGGTGTAATGCTGTTCCTCCCCGGGCAGGGCCATAAAGATAACGGTGCGCAGGTTGCCCAGCAGCTGCACCTGGGCGCCGGGGGCCTCCAGGGACAGGATGTCGTCATCGTTAAAGGCCGTGGTGGCCATGAGCACAAAGTTGTGCTTGGCGTAATCGGAAGCAGCGGCGTTGGGGACCACATCCAGGGTGATCTCCGCCATGCCGGTCTTGCCCGCCATATCCTGGGCCAGGGTGGGCAGGCCGTTGAGCTTGTAAGAGATGGACACCGTCCAGGGCAGCTGGCCGTAGGGTTCGGCTGTTTTGCCCTCAAAGTAGAAGGTGCTGGGCGCCGCCTCCCCCAGGTCGAAGGTAACCGCCCCGTCCGCCAGGGAGGGCTCGGTGCCGTCGGTAAGGTTGTTGACAGCGTCGTAGGCGCCGTAGTCGGTGATCTGCCCGTTGCCAAAGGTGCGGTAGCTCTTGACTATGCTGCCCTCGGTCAGCCTCCCGTAGTAGTCCAGGGTGGCGTAATAGGCTTCGTCAAAGGTGGCGTCCAGCCGGGGCTCCTCCAGGGAGCCCTCCTCGGCGTAGGCGGTGGTACCGAACACAAGCATCAGGCTCAGGGCCAGGGCCACCGGCCGGAACCATCTCCTGTGATGCATTTCCAACATGGTAAACACTCCTTATCTCAACGGGCTTCGCCGGTAAGCGCCGGCTCTTTGCTTTCTTCCCGGGGCTCCCCGGGGACGGTCTTTTTCTGCCGGCGGGGCGGCTTTGGCGTCCGCCACCAGCGGCTGGTCTTGGCCATGAGGGGCTCGCAGACCGCCAGCAGCGAGGGCAGGATGAAGATGCTCACCAGGGCCGATATGATCGCGCCCCGGGCCAGCAGCAGGCAGATGCTGCTTATGATCTCAATCTTGGACACCACCGCCACCCCCATGGTGGCGCAGAACATCACCAGCGAGCTGGTAATGATGGAAATATCGGAGGAGGACGCCGCGATCCGAATGGCTTCCGTCCGGTCCCTGCCGTTTTGCAGCTCTTCCCGGAAGCGGGTGGTCATCAGGATGGCATAGTCCACCGTGGCGCCCAGCTGCACGCAGCCCACCACCGTGGGCGCGATAAAGGGGATGATGGTGCCGGAGAAATAGGGTATCCCCTCGTTGATGAAGATGGCCAGCTCTATGGCGGCCACCAGCAGCACGGGGACGGTCACCGACTGGAAGGTGATGCCCACGATGACAAGGATGGCCAGGATGGAGATGTAGTTGGTCACCCGGAAGTCCACGTCCGCGATGTCGATGAGGTCGTCGGTGAGGGCGGCCTCCCCGGTGATATAGCAGCCCGGGTCGTAGCTTTTGACAATACCCTCCAGCTTTTCCAGCTGTGCGCTCACCTCGTCGGTGGCGGTGGCATAGCTGGAATTGACCATTATCATCTGCCAGCCCCCCTGCTTGAAGATATCCCGCAGCTGGTCGGGGACAAAGAAGTCGGGGATCCCTTTTGGCATCAGGGAGTTGTAGGCAAGCACCGTGGTGATGCCGTCCAGGTCTTTGATCTCCCCGGTCATCCGGTTCATCTCCGTGCTGGAGAGGTCGTCCCGCAGGAGGATGAAATGGGATGTGGCCATGTCGTAATCCTCTTTCAGCTTATCGGTGGCCACAATGGAGTCCATGTCCTGGGGGAGGGAGCGGTCCAGCTGGTAGTAGACGGCCGCATGGCTCTGCCCGTAGACGGCGGGGACAAAGAGCACCAGGAAAAGGACGGCGAACACCCTGCGGTGTTTGATGATAAAACCGTTGAGCCGGTTGAAGTCGGGGCTGAGACAGGGATGGGTGTATTTGCCGATGGCGGTATCCATCTGGAGCAGGATGGCGGGCAGCACCAGAACGACGCATCCCACCCCCAGCACCACGCCCTTGGCCATAACGATGCCGATGTCCCTGCCCAGGAGCAGCTGCATAAAGCAGAGGGCCAGGAACCCGGCCACCGTGGTCAGAGAGCTGCCGGATAGGGAAGTGAAGGCTGCCAGGATGGCTGCCTCCATGGCGTCACGTTTATCTTGGTGCCGGGCGCATTCTTCTTTGTACCGATGGTAGAGGAAGATGGAGTAGTC
>JAEXZK010000233.1 GCA_023451415.1 Bacillota bacterium
TCACAGGGGCGTCCGCCTGATCCAGAGAGCGGATGAGCAGCAGGGCCCCATCCTTGAGGGTGTGTTCCTTGCCCGGAGATTCCACGGCGTCCCCTCCTTATTTAAAGTTTAAGGCATTCGCCCCGCAAGGGGAGCGGCGGAGCCGCTGCCGCCCATCCCGGTAACCGGCGTTTCGGTCCACCCCCCGCCAGGGGGGAAGGCCGCCGGTATCTCCCTGGCGTCCGACAGGGTTTCTGTCCGCGCCCGGTGCGGCGGCTTTCAGCGGATGTTCATCTGGAGGCTTGCCATAACGTCCAGGGCCTTCTGGTGCATGTCGTCGTCAAAGCTGGCGCAGAGGCCGGCATCCACGGTGATCTCAGCATTGGGGTACTGCGTCTGAAGCACCATGGCGTTGCTGATGACGCACATGTTGGTCACAACGCCCACCAGCTCAAACTCAGTGGGCTGAAACTTCTCCAAAAAGGAATAGCTCTGGGCGCCGAAGGAGTATTTGGGCATAAGAAAGACCTTGTCATGGCTCTCATCCATATACCGCTCCAGCCTGCCGTAGAGGTGCCAGCCCTGGGAGCCCTTTTCACAATGCGGGGCGGGGAGATGCCTGCCCTCCCGGGTGTCCAGATAGTCCTTGCCGTGGGTGTCCAGGGTAAAGACCACAGGACGGTCTTCCCGGATGGCCTCCTCCACCTTGGCGGCAATGCCCTCTTCCAGGGAGACGGCCTTGGGGAAGCCCAGCGCTCCGTCCACAAAATCCTTTTGATAATCCACAACGACCAATACTTTAGACATAACACGTCACTCCTTGCGGTATTTTTGTGGTATTCTGAGGGATGGCTCAGCCCTTCTCCCAGGACCTCACCAGCTCCGCGATGGGTTCAACCGCGTTGGGACGCAGCTCCCGGGTGGGGTTTTCCAGAGCGTCCAGCATGATCCACTCCCCCTGGGTCAGGTCCTTGCCCGCCCGCTTGCGCAGGGACTTTTGCAGGATCCCCAGGGTGGTGCGGTGGAGCCAGCTGAGGTTTTCGGGGTCAAGGGTCCCCAGCAGGTGGAAAAAGTCCGCGTCCTGCTTGACCAGGGCGGGATAACTCTGCCGCCAGCCCACCCGGATGGCCTCGTAGTTGTTGGGGGGCGTGATGCCCACGGTAAAGACCGCCACATGCTTCCCCGCCAGATGGGGCATCAGCTTGGCCACCGCCTTGGAGCCCACAGCCTTGTTGGCGTAAAGGCCGCCGCCGATGACCACACAGCCGCAGTCCTTCACGTCCTCCGAGCCGGCCTTGTCCAAGCTGATGGCGGAGCAGCCCAGCCGTGAGGCCAGCTCCTGGGCGTATTTTTGAGTGGCCCCATAGCGGGAGCCGTAGAGTATGATGGTCTTCATCACAGTTCTCCTTTGTTTACCGTCCATGCGCCGGCAGATTTGGAACCTGCCTACTATGGTATAGCACCCGGGGTAGCTTGTCAACGCGGCAGAAAAAAACTTTACGCCATCCGGAATAAATGATCGATTTTGATTGATTTTGGTTGAATTTGGTGGTACACTGAAGGCGTAAAAAACCTCAGGAGGGAAATCATGTTAGCAGAAGAAAGATTTACCCGTATCCTCCGCCAATTGGAGAAGCGCCAGTCCGTTACCGTGGGGGAGCTCTGCCGGCTGCTGGATGCCTCGGAGTCCACCGTCCGCAGGGACCTGACCATCCTCCACAACCAGGGGAAGCTGGTCAAAGTGTTCGGCGGTGCCACCACACCGGGCGGTGGGTACACCCTCCGGGATGACACTGTGGCCCAGCGGCAGGACCGCAACCGGGAGGAAAAAGAGCTTATCGCCCGGTATGCGGCCTCCCTGCTGGAGGAGAACGACTTCGTTTATCTGGATGCGGGAACCTCCACCGACCTGCTTATCGGCTGCCTGCCCGAAAGCCTGCCCTCCGGGATTACCTTTGTCACCAACAGCCCGGCTCATGCCTGCCGCCTGTCCCGGCAGGGCCGCGCCGTCTTTGTGCTGGGCGGTGAGCTGAAGCCGGCCACCGAGGCCGCCGTGGGGATCGTCGCCCTCCGGGAACTGGAGCGGTACAACTTTACCAAGGGCTTCTTTGGAGCCAACGGCATCCACCCCCGCAGAGGGGTGACCACCCCCGATGTGGAGGAGGCCATGGTCAAAAGCGCGGCCCTGGGCCGGTGCCGGAGAGCTTATATCCTGGCCGATTCCTCCAAGTTCGGCCTCATCTGCCCGGGGACCATCTGCGGCTTTTCCGCCGCAGTTATCCTCACCACCTCCGCCGCCGGAGAGAGCTACCGCAAATATGACCATGTATGGGAGGCTGAAGAAAAATGATTGTGACGCTGACCTTCAATCCATCCCTGGACTACATCGTCCAGGTGCCCGGCTTCCAGGCCGGGACCGTCAACCGCACCGCCGGGGAGGCAGTCTACCCCGGGGGCAAGGGCATCAATGTCTCCATCATGCTGGGGCATCTGGGCTGCGAGAGCACAGCCCTGGGCTTCTGCGCCGGGTTTACCGGCCGGGCCATTTTGCAGATGCTGGAGGACAGCGGCTGCCGGGCGGATTTTATCCCTCTGGAGGAGGGCTTCTCCCGCATCAATGTCAAGATCAAGGCGGGGGAGGAGAGCGAGATCAACGGCCAGGGCCCGCGGATCACCCCGGAGGCCTTGGAGCAGCTTTTCGGCAGGCTGGAGGCCCTGGGCCGGGGGGACGTGCTGGTGTTGGCGGGGAGCATCCCCGGCACCCTGCCTGCCGACAGCTATGAGCAGATCCTCCGCCGCCTGGAGGGCAGAGGCGTGCTGACAGTGGTGGACGCAACCGGGGAGCTGCTGCGCCGCGTGCTGGGCTACCGGCCCTTCCTCATCAAGCCCAACAACCATGAGCTGGGCGAG
>JAEXZK010000258.1 GCA_023451415.1 Bacillota bacterium
ATTCTGGACGAGCCCACCACCGGCCTACATGCTGCCGACGTCCGCAAGCTTATCGAGGTGCTCCAGAAATTTGTGGATGCGGGCAATACCGTCATCCTCATTGAGCATAATATGGATGTGATCAAAACGGCGGACTACATCATCGATCTGGGCCCAGAAGGGGGCGACAAGGGCGGCGAAGTCGTCTGCTGCGGCACGCCGGAAGAGGTTGCGGCCTGCGAAAAATCTTATACCGGAAAATATTTGAAAAAATATTTGGAAAAGGGCTAAAAAGGCTTTACAAAACTATACTTATGTGGTATGGTTCTATCATTGAAATATAGGGCAACAAACAAGGGGAAAAGCATCTGCAAGGCACGCCGCGGAGGACCCGCCATATTCCGGAATCGGGCTGCTGTCAGGCCGGCCAGGGCGCTTTGCAGCTTTTGCGGCTTCCGCCGATGGTTCGTCCGGACTTATCTTAAAGAGTCTGCCGGGCTCCGTCCGGCAGTAAGGGCCCGTTATGGCGCCGGACGCCGATGCTGCCTCTGTTCACCGATACCTAAGCATGAACCACTGCCTTCGGGGCATAATGGTAGAATGACTGCAAATTGAGAAAGGAGCAACCACAATGGCAAAATACGTTTGTACTGTCTGCGGCTACGTTTACGATGAGGCTGAGGGTTACCCCGACGGCGGCATCGCCCCCGGCACCAAGTGGGAGGATGTCCCCGAGGACTTTACCTGCCCCCTGTGCGGAGTCGGCAAGGATCTTTTTGAAGCGGAATAAGTGTTTACTGAGATAAGGGCATGGCTGGCCGAAAGACCGGTCGTGCCCTTGCGCTGTACCACTGTTTGCAAACGTAAAGGAGTGTGAAAGGATTGGTTACGCAAATCAAAGACGGTATCTGGTCCGTGGGCGCCCTGAACCCTGCCATGCGGGTGTTCGACATCGTTATGACCACGGAATATGGTACCTCCTATAATTCTTATCTGGTGCGGGGCAGCCATAAGACGGCGCTTATCGATGCCTGCCATAAGTCTTTCTTTCCCCAGTACCTCCAGAATATCCAGGAGGTCTGCCCGCCGGAGGAAATCGATTATATTGTGCTCAATCACAATGAGCCGGATCACACCGGCG
The DNA here is from genome assembly GCA_023451415.1 of Bacillota bacterium. Taxonomy (GTDB): domain Bacteria; phylum Bacillota; class Clostridia; order Oscillospirales; family Ruminococcaceae; genus Angelakisella. The sequence continues at coordinate 1,121 of JAEXZK010000258.1, forward strand.
CCCTGGCCATGCTTCTGGAAAAGACCGGGCCCGTCACCATCTACACCACCCAGGCGGGCTCGCTGTATATCAAAAATATCACCAACCGCACCGACCTTGACCTGCATGTAGTCAAGGAAGGGGAGGAGCTCGACCTGGGCGGAAAGACCTTGCGTTTTGTGCCCGCGCCTTTCCTCCACTGGCCCGATTCCATGTTCACCTACCTGCCGGAGGACAAGGCGGTCTTTACCTGTGACTTTTTGGGCGCACATTACTGCGAGCCTTATGTCTATGACCATGCCATGGTCTACCCCGGCAAGTACGAGGAGGCTTTCCGGGGCTACTAAGACGCTATCTTCGGACCATTTAAAAAGTATGTCCTGGCGGGGCTGGACAAGCTTTCCAAGCTGGACTTTGACGTGGTCCTCAACAGCCACGGCCCCATCCTCACAAAAGGCGAGGGGGGCAAACTGGACTGGGCGGTGGAGCAGTACAGACTTTGGAGCACCGGGAAGCCCCGGGAACAGAAGCTGGTGCCGGTTTTTTATACCACTGCTTATGGCAACACCCGTCAGCTGGCGGAGAGAATAGCTTTGGGCATCCGGGCGGAGTCCGGCGCGCAGGTGGAGCTTTATGACATCATTGACCACGAGATGGGAAAGCTCTGCTGCCTGCTCAATGAATGTGACGGCTTTGCCATCGGCACCCCCACCATCAACCGGGATGCGGTGCCGCCTGTGTGGCAGCTGCTTTCCGGCCTGGACGCGGTGGGCTGCCAGAAGAAGCCCTGCGCGGTCTTTGGCTCCTATGGGTGGAGCGGCGAGGGCGTGCCCAATGTGACGGCCCGCCTGGCCTCTTTGCGCCTGACCCTGGTGGGCGAGGGTCTGAAAACCGCCTTTGTGCCGGCGGCGGCCGACCTGTCCAAGGCGGAAGAGCTGGGCCGGGAGCTGGGCCGGGCTGTCCGCGGATGATCTGATGGACACGTTAAGGGACCGAGGAGGGAAAGCCTGCCCGGTCCCTTGGTTTTTGGTTGATAAAAAGGACAAAAAGTGATAAAATTATTCTGTTATGGCATTCTGTGAGCAACAGAAGGGAAGAACTTCCGCCCAGGAGCCCGTCCGGGGGAGAGAAGCGCTTTTTTCGTGTTTACGGGGAAAACTATGCCGTAGGCAAAACAACAGCGGAGAGCCGCTTTTTGGAGGGAAACTTTGCAGAAGATGGAAAGCAACCTGCTGGAGTACGCCCGGATGACGGAGCAGAAACAGTACATAGAAAAGATACGCCTGCTCCTTCAGGAGCGGGGCAGCGGCATGCCTTTGGCTTGCGTCCACTCTTATGGCTGCCAGCAGAATGTGGCCGACGGCGAAAAGCTCAGCGGCCTTTTGGCGGAGATGGGCTATGGATTTACCCAGGTGTTGGACGAGGCCGACCTGGTCCTTTACAACACCTGTGCGGTGCGGGAGAATGCGGAAAAGCGTGTCTTTGGCAACGTGGGAGCCCTCAAGCACTACAAGCGCCGTCACCCGGGGATGATCATCGCGCTGGCGGGATGCATGACCCAGCAGCAGCAGGTGGCCGACCGGCTGAAAAAGAGCTACCCCCATGTGGATATCGTGGTGGGGACCAATTCCTACGGCCAGCTGCCCCGGCTGATTTATGAGAAGCTGGCTTTTGACAAGCGGTATATCAAGAGCGGCGAGGAACAGGAAAACGCCCCGGTCATCGAGGGGATTCCCCTGCGCCGTGAAGGCGGATTTAAGGCGTGGGTGCCTGTGATGTACGGCTGTGACAACTTTTGCTCCTACTGCATCGTCCCCTATGTCCGGGGCCGGGAGCGGAGCCGCCCATGGAGGCTCATTGTCCAGGAGGTGGAGGATCTGGTCCGGCAGGGCTATAAAGAGGTCACTCTTCTGGGACAGAACGTCAACTCCTATGGCAAGGGGCTGGAAGAACCGTTGGATTTTGCCGGGCTTCTGCGGAAGCTGGACGCCCTGCCCGGGGATTTTATCATCCGCTTTATGACCTCCCACCCCAAGGACTGCACCCGGGAGCTTCTGGACGCCATGGCGGAGTGCCCCAAGGTGGAGCGCCATCTCCATCTGCCGGTGCAGTGCGGCTCCGACCGGGTTTTGGCGGAGATGAACCGCCGCTACACCGTGGACCAGTACCTGGAGCTGATACGCTACGCCAAAGAGCGAATGCCGGACATCGCCCTCACCAGCGACATCATCGTGGGCTTTCCCGGGGAGACCAGGGAGGACTTTGAAAAAACCCTGGACCTGGTCCGAAGGGTGGGGTACACCTCTCTCTTTACTTTTATTTATTCCAGGCGCAGCGGCACCAGGGCCGAAACGCTGCCCGACCCCGTCCCCGCGGAAGAAAAATCCCGGTGGTTCCGGGAGCTGCTGGAGGTCCAGAACGCCATCGGCGAGGAGATCCTCCGGGGCTATGTGGGCAGGACTCTCCGGGTGCTTCCCGAAGGGGTGGGCAAGGACGGGGAAGGGACCCTTACCTGCCGTACCGCCGGCAACATCATCGTGGAGATCCCCGGAGGAGAGGAACTGGTGGGACGTTTTGCAAATGTTGAGATCACCGGCTCCATGAACTGGGCGCTCACCGGGCGCCTCGCCGGGGCATAATTACTATTTATTGGCAAAACCCAGAGATTGCATGAAGGCAAAGGGTTTGCCAGGTTTTTGCAAAAGGCGGATGGACTGGGGGTACCCCTGGGGGATGCCGACGGGATCAGGTCCTTTCCTGCGGCAGCCGCGGTTTGCAGAAAAACGGCGCTTTTGTTTTTGTCCCAATTCGAGGAAGTGTCCCCGAATGAGACAGTATAATAAATCAGAATTAGGATATGAGATAATGGGGATTGATATTGAACAGACACGCCAATATTACACAGAAATCAAAACAGAGGATTTGTGCGATTGCGATTATTGCAAGAACTATTATTTGCAGGTCAAAGAAGCATACCCTCTTGTTGCTGATTATTTGAATGAGTTGGGTGTTGACATTGAAAAACCTTTTGAGACTTCTCCATTAGAGCCTGTGAATGGAATGTTGGAGTATTG
>JAEXZK010000273.1 GCA_023451415.1 Bacillota bacterium
TGCTGCCGCTGAATAGGGGGCAAAATTGGACCAAAGCTGTTCCTCCTGTCCGTTTTCTGCAAAACGCGGGGCCGTCCTGGCCGGACGGTCCCGCTTGGCTGCTTTCGTTTTACAGCGCCTTGGGGAGCACGCTGTCGGGAATGGTCACCCGGCGGATATCGGCGCCCAGGCCGGCAAACTTTTCCACCACATTTTCATAGCCCCGCTCGATGTGGTAAATATCCTCGATCTCCACTGTACCGGAAGCCATCAGCCCGGCGATGATCATGGCCGCCCCGCCCCGCAGGTCGGTGGCCTTAACCGGCGCGCCGGTCAGTTCCTCCACCCCGGTGATGACGGCCACTTTGCCGTCCACCGTGATGCTGGCTCCCAGCCGGTTGAGCTCGTCTACATATTTAAAGCGGTTGTCCCAAACGCCCTCGGTGACAATGCTGGTGCCGTCGGCCATGGCCAGCATCGCCGCCATCTGGGGCTGCATGTCTGTGGGGAAGCCCGGGTGAGGCATGGTCTTGACATTGACCTTGCGCACAGGCCCGGTGCGGATCACCCGCAGCCAATCGTCCCCCTCCTCGATCTCGGCCCCGGCCATCCGCAGCTTGGCGGTGATGGGCTCCAGGTGCTTGGGGATGACGTTTTGGACAAGGACATTGCCGCCGGCGCCCACAGCGGCGGCCATATAGGTCCCGGCCTCGATCTGGTCGGGGATGATGGCGTAGTTGGCCCCATGCATCACATCCACGCCATGGATCTTGATGACGTCGGTGCCCGCGCCCCGGACGTCGGCGCCCATGGAGTTGAGGAAGTTGGCCAAGTCGACAATATGCGGCTCCTTGGCCACGTTTTCCAGCACGGTGAGGCCCTTGGCACGGACAGCTGCCAGCATGACGTTGATGGTGGCGCCCACCGATACCACGTCAAAAAAGATATGCGCCCCCCGGAGGGTATCCACCTTGGCATTGATCATGCCTTTTTCAATCTCCACCCCGGCGCCCATGGCCTCAAAGCCCTTGATGTGCTGGTCGATGGGCCGGACGCCGAAATTGCAACCCCCGGGCATGGAGACGCTGGCCTCGTGGCAGCGGCCCAGGAGGGACCCGATGAAGTAATAGCTGGCCCGCATGTTCTTGGCCAGATCGTAGGGCACCACTGGCTCGGTGATGTGGGTGGTATCGATGGCTACGGATTTCTTGGAAAGCATCTCCACTCTGGCGCCCATCTCGGTGAGCATCTTCAGCAGCAGAGTGACGTCGTTGACGTTTGGGATATTGTCCAGGACACATTTGCCCTTGGCCAGGATGGTGGCCGGGATGATGGCCACCGCGGCGTTCTTTGCGCCGCCGATGCTTACAGAACCACACAGGGGCTTCCCCCCGGTGACGAGCAATTTATTCAAAATGGTACGCTCCTTTTAACGAGGTGAAATGAGGAGACGCCGGGGCCTCCGGAGGCAGAAAAAAGTCATGGGCCAACGAGGCTGTTTTCCAATTTCATCAGCGCCATGAAGTTGTTTGCGGCAAGGGCCGCCGTATTCTTTAACGTCAAATATTATACCACTAAATGTCTCCCTTGCAAAGGTAAAAACCACAGTTTTTGCTTCATCCTTAGCCAGTTACCCCCTTTTTTACCCCCAAATTTCCATTCTTTTCCTTTGTCTGCCTGTTTTTTCCTCTTGCTTGGGCTTCACGGTTAGTATTCGCAGCGGCCTTTGTCTTAGTCAAGGGAAAAAATGATTTTTACCCGCAAAAGCAAAAAGAACGGAACGCGGGAAACGTTCCGTTCTCTGGATTTTTTACGCGCATGCACCGTCTCTGACGGTGCGCGCTGAGGTCTCAAAGGCTGTGGCGGGCGGAGCCGCCGCATGGCCGTTTTTATAGCTTGCCGCCGGTGCGGCTTTAAAATTTAAGCGTGTGCGCCGGGACGGCGCGCCTGTGCGAAAACTTCATGCGCAGCGGTGTTTGCCGGTTTCCATGGCGCGCCAAATGGCGTATGCAGTTTTACGCCTGGGGGCGCATGGTGGGGAAGAGGAGGATATCCCGGATGGAGGCGCTGTCGGTGAGAAGCATCACCAAGCGGTCGATGCCGATGCCGATGCCGCCGGTGGGAGGCATGCCGTATTCCATCGCGGTAAGGAAATCCTCATCCACATCGCAGGCCTCGTCGTCCCCCGCGGCCTTGGCAGCCGCTTGAGCCTCAAAGCGCTCCCTCTGGTCGATGGGATCATTGAGCTCGGAGTAGGCGTTGGCGTGCTCCCTGCCCAGGACAAAGAGCTCAAACCGCTCCACATACTCGGGGTTGTCCGGCTGCTTTTTGGTAAGGGGGGAGATTTCCACAGGGTGCCCGGTGACAAAGGTGGGCTGAACCAGCTTGTCCTCGCAGTACTCTTCAAAGAAAAGGTTGAGGATATCGCCTTTCTTGTGCCGCTCCTCATATTCGATATGGTGCTCCTTGGCCAGGGCGCGCGCCTCCTCCAGGGTATGCACCTGGGCAAAGTCCACCCCGGCATACTTCTTGATGGCGTCCACCATGGTGATGCGCTCAAAGGGCTTCTCCAGGTCGATCTCCACGCCGCCGCAGGTGATCTTGGCGGTGCCCAGCACCCGCAGCGCCACGGTGCGGATCAGCTCCTCCGTCAGTTCCATGATGCCCCACAGGTTGGTGTACGCCTGATAAAGCTCCATCATGGTGAACTCGGGGTTGTGGCGGGTATCCATACCCTCGTTGCGGAAGGTGCGCCCGATCTCGTACACCTTGTCAAAGCCGCCGATGATCAGCCGCTTCAGGTGGAGCTCCAGGGCGATCCGGAGATACATATCCATATCCAGGGTGTTGTGATGGGTGATAAAGGGCCGGGCGGCGGCTCCGCCGGCGATGGTGTGGAGCATGGGGGTCTCCACCTCCAGGAATCCCCGCTGATCCAGGAAGTTGCGGATCTCGCGGATGATCATGGAGCGCTTGACAAAGGTATCCTTGACCTCGGGGTTCATGATCAGGTCCACATACCTCTGGCGGTAGCGGAGCTCCTGATCCTTGAGGCCGTGGAACTTCTCCGGCAGGGGCAGCAGGGACTTGGAAAGGAGAGTGATCTCCTGGACATGGACCGAGATTTCCCCCATCCGGGTGCGGAACACATATCCCTTGACGCCCACGATATCGCCAATGTCATATTTCTTGTACTCGGCGTAGGCCTCCTCGCCCACGTCGTCCCGGCGGACATACAGCTGGATCCTGCCGCTGCTGTCCTGCAGATCGCCAAAGGAGGCTTTGCCCATCCCCCGCTTGCTCATCAGGCGTCCGGCCATTGCCACCTGGGGGCCGGTGTGCTCCTCGCCCTCGGGGGGGTCCACAAAGTCCGCCTTCACCTGGGCCGCGTGATGGGTCACATCGTATTTGGTAACCACAAAGGGGTCTTTGCCCCCTTCCCGGAGGGCCGCCAGCTTATCCCGGCGGACCTGCAAAATCTCCGAAAGCTCCTGCTGGGTCATTTCCTGGGCTTCTGTCCTCTGTTCTTCTGCCATTTGTAACGTCCTTCCTGTTCGTTGGTTTCTTCCCGGCCGGGCCCGAGTCCATACAGCCACCCGGAAAAAGGCGGGCTCTCCAAGAAAGCCCGCCCCAAAAAGTCAGCTTATCTGCGGATGGAGAGGATCTTGATGTCGTAGCTGCCGTTGGGGGCGCTGACGGCAACGGTCTCCCCCACCTTGTGCCCCAGCAGGGCCTTGCCCACGGGGGAATTGTCGGTGATGGTGTCCGGCTGGTTGCTGGACTCCAGGCTGGTGACGATGCGCAGTTCCATCTCATCGCCAAAGCTGACATCCAGAAACTTGACATAGGAGCCGATGGACACGGTGTCCTTGGGCACCGCAGCCTCGTCCACAATCTTGACATGCTTCAGCTGCTCCTCTATGGTGAGGATGCGGGCTTCCATGATGGCCTGCTCGTTTTTGGCCTCATCGTATTCGCTGTTTTCTGAAAGATCGCCAAATCCTCTGGCCACCTTGATTTTTTCTGCAATTTCCTGCCGCTTGTGGGTCTTCAGCTCCACCAGCTCCCGCTTCAGCTCCTCATAGCCTTCGGCGGTCATCACAATTTCCTGTGCCATGCTTCATGCTCCTTTTTGTAATAAAGTATCCCGCTCCGGAACCATTGGAATGTCAGATATAACAGTAAGCAGGGGGCGAAAAGACCACCTGCCGAATTCTTCACCTGATTTTTGACGCTTAATGTTCTTTATTATAGCCATCGTCCCACCCCCTGTCAATACCCTTAAAACGTCTCATGGACAATTCCATTTTCTGCCTGTAAGTCTTATCCAGAACCCTTACGGAGTCTCTGGCCAATGAAGAGGACCAGGTCCTCCAGCGGAGCAGCCCGGCCATCGATGCGGCAGGCGCCCACCCGGAGCTCCGCTGCCGGCGGCCGGGCGCTCAGTTCCATTGCCGCCCCCAGAAAAAGCCCAGGGTCCACTCCGGGAGGCAGCCAGTCCTCTTCTTCCTCCCAAGCCGTCAGTTCCAGGCCGGCGGCGGTTGGCCGCCCTTTGGCCCGTATTCCTTCGGCCGCCAGCACGGGCGCAGGCACCCGTATTTCTGTCTCATCCCCGCTCAGCGCCACGCAAAGGACGCAGCTGCTCAGTGTGCCGGGGTCGTCGGTCAGGAGGACCAGGGCCCCTGTTTCCTCCATCAGCCGCTCCGCCTCCGCTTCATACCTCTGGGGGCGCTGCGTGTACACCCGCAGCAGCCCGCACCGCTCCAGCAGCCTCCGGCAGCACCAGGGATGCAGCCCCTGGGGATCGCTCACCCCGGCCA
>JAEXZK010000284.1 GCA_023451415.1 Bacillota bacterium
CCCGCCACCAAGCCGGGCTCGGCCAGGGTGGGGAAGAGCCAGCGGCAAAGGGCCACTGCCGCCACAGCCTTCAGGATATCTCCCAGCGCCACCAAGGCGCCCAGCCGCCAGCCCATGGTGATGGTGACGTTGGAAGCGCCGGGATTCCGGGAACCCTGGGAACGGATATCCACACCCCGCATCCACCCCACCAGGCAGGCGGTGTTAAAGCAGCCCAGGAGATACCCTGTCAGGCCGCAAAGAAGATACTCCATGACAAAACCTCCCCATATTCTACAAAAAGTATAGAATAATAGCCTTATTTGTCATTAGTATATCATTGCACCGGAAGAAAAGGCAATAGCCGCAGGCGCCCTGGGCTCAGCGGAAGATGTGGAGATGATCCTTGCTGTTGAGATAGACGATCAGCGTCACCAGTACGGGAGCAAGGACAAGCCCCCCAAAGCCCGCCAGCTTCATTCCGGCGTACATGGCCAGCAGGGTGGCCATGGGATGAAGGCCGATCTTGTCCCCCACGATCTTGGGCTCCAGGATGCTGCGCACCACTGTCACAACGCCGTAGAGGATAAGGATGCCCGCACCCAGGGGATAGTTCCCGCCCGCCAGCAGGCAGAGGCCCCAAGGCACCAGGATACTGCCGCTGCCCAGGATGGGCAGCGCGTCAAGAACCGCCACAGCCAGCCCCATAACGGCAAAATACTCCACACGCAGCAGCCAGAGTCCTGCGGCTACCTCCAGGAAGGTAATAAACATCAGCAGAAAGTAGGCTTTGATGATTTTTTTGCCTGTGGACAGGAGGAAGCGCTTGGAGTCCCGGGCGGGACGCACCAATGCGGAAGGGAGCTGCCGCCGGAAAAAGGCTTTGATGGTGTCGTAGTCCATGAGGATGAAGAAGGAGGAAAGCACGGCAAAGGAAAGACCCAGCGCCAGGGAAGGAAGGGCTTTGGCAAAGCCGGCGATGGCCGACAGCAGCTGCGCCGACAGGGTGGAGAAGGCCTCCTGGGCGCACTCCTCTAAGTGGACAGCCACTTCCCCGGCCTGACGGGAGACCGCGGGAGAGATCCCTTCCAGAAAACCTGTGAACCGGGAGCCCATCTCCATGGCCATGGGCTCTACAGTGGTCTGATAAAACTGTGGAAGCTGGGCGCAGAGGGAGGACGCTTGGGCAAAAAGCATGGTGCCAAGACTCCAGAGGAAAGCCCCAAAAACACAATAGAAAATAAGTGCCGCAGTTACGGCGGAGGGCTTCCAGCCCATATGGGTGACCCGCCGGACCCCCATGGCGGCGGGATGAAGAAAGACGGCTACTGCCCCCCCGAACAGAAAGGGGAGGAGGCATGGAAGCAGAAAACGGAATCCCAGAAAGAGAAGGATCCCCATGGCGGCCCATACGCCGAATTGGAGGAGAAATTTTTTGGCGTCCATCCCATCCCCCCTTTCTCTGCCGGAAACACCGGAAACGGACTGCGCCGGCCCATGGTTCCAGTGTATGCAGTTTTTCTCTGATTTTGCATGGGTGAAACAGACAAATGCAGATGGTTAAACCGCATAAAATATAAACTTGTTTGGGGAAAGGTATCATCAATTCGCAAGAACAAGTAAGAAAAAGAGAGATATTGATAGCAAGCGGGAGATATTTTAAATGATTGCTCGGAAAATGGAGCTCAAGCCTGTGCATTTAAAAATACAGGTGTTGTCGATGGAGAGACAGAGTGCTAATATTGTACCCAATACGATTACACTTGTATTTGGAGGAAGGAAAGATGGGGAGCTCAAAGCTGCTTTTGGTGGATAGCTGCGTACTGCCCGAGGTGTTCCAAAAGGTGGTGGAGGCCAAGTGCCTGCTGGCGGTGGGCAAGGCCAGGAATCTTTCTGAAGCCGCCAAAATGGCGGGCATTTCCCGCAGCGCCATGTATAAATACAAGGACTATGTGTTCATCCACAACGAAAACATTGACGAGAATGTGGTCACCATGACTACCAATCTGGAGGACCGGCCCGGCGTGCTGTCGGCCCTCATCAACGAGCTGTCCCGCCATGGGGCAAATATCCTTACCGTCAACCAGAACATCCCGGTGGACGGCGTGGCGCCTGTGTCCATTTCGGCCCGGCTGAGCCGGGAGGCGTCCCCCCAGGAGCTGGCCCAGGTGTTGGAGGGTCTGGACGGCGTGGTGGAGGTACGGATCCTCACCACCCGGTGAGCATGCCTTTTTTCGGCCGCGGGCCGTAACACAGTAAACTGGGAGGAGATTCTTTTGATCCATATTGCAATCTTGGGACATGGCGTGGTAGGCTCCGGCGTGGTGGAGGTCCTGGAGAAGAACAGGGCCGGCATTGAGAAAAAGGCCGGAGATCAGATCAACATCAAATATATCCTGGACCGGCGGGACTTTCCTGAGCTCCCCTATGCCGACAAGTTTGTCAAGGACTTCGACATCATCAAAAATGACGACAGCGTCTCGGTGGTGGTGGAGGTTCTGGGGGGCGTGGAGCCCGCCTTTACCTTTGCCAAGGAGTGCCTGAGCCGGGGCAAGAGCGTGGTTACCTCCAACAAGGAGCTGGTGGCCGCCAAGGGCGCCCAGCTGCTTGCCATGGCTGCGGAAAAAAACTGCAATTTCTTCTTTGAGGCCAGCGTCGGCGGGGGCATCCCCATCATCAAGCCCCTCCATCTCTGCCTGGGCGCCAACGAGATCCACGAGATCGGCGGCATTCTCAACGGGACCACCAACTTTATCCTCACCAAGATGATCCGCGAGAATATGTCCTTTGAGGAGGCCCTGGCCCTGGCCCAGCAGCTGGGCTACGCCGAGCGGAACCCCTCCGCCGATGTGGACGGCCTGGACGCCTGCCGCAAGATCTGCATTCTGGCTTCCCTGGCCTTTGGCCGTCATGTTTACCCCGACAAGGTCTTTACCCAGGGCATCCGGGACATCACCCCCGAGGATGTGGCCTACGCCGGAAGCTGGGGAGGGGTCATCAAGCTTATCGGCCGCTGCAAGCGCCTGCCCGACGGCCGTGTGATGGCCCTGGTCAGCCCGGCCTTCGTCTCCCGGGAGAGCCAGCTCTCCGGGGTGGACGACGTCTTTAACGGCATCCTGGTCAAGGGGGACGCCACCGGGGATGTGGTTTTCTACGGCAAGGGCGCGGGCAAGCTGCCTACCGCCTCCGCCGTGGTTTCCGACGTCATCGACGCCATCAAGGCCACCGGTACCGTGGCATCCCTCCAGTGGAAGGATGCAGGGGAGGACGTTTTGGCTCCCTTTGAGAGCTATCCTGTCACCGCCTACCTGCGGGTGCGGGGAAAATCCCCCTTGCCGAAGCTCAAGGTGCTTTTCGGAGACATCCGGCAGCTGGCGCCCCGGGGCAGCGGCGAGGTGGCCTTTATCACCCCCGGGATGACCG
>JAEXZK010000165.1 GCA_023451415.1 Bacillota bacterium
GCAATAAGATACCACTGATATACGAAGGGCAGCGCTTTGGGGAGCAAAACGGCGGATGGATGCATCATCCCCGGAACCGGACGTCAGCCCGGCCATCCCGGCTGCTTTGGCAGCCCGCGCCTCCGCCCTCCCAAAACCCCACGAACCTGCCGGCGGGAAAAACAGGGGCCGGAAATCGGCCCGCAGGGGACAGGAATGGGGCCGCGCCTTGCGCATCGGTGGCAGCGTATATAGTATACCACATTCCGGGGGTTTTGGACCGGATTATTCACACTTTTTGCCTTTTCATAGCAGAGGGGGTGTGGTACAATAATACCATTACGGCGGCGGAGCGCCCGGAGCGGGGGATTATGAAGAAAATCGGAAAATTCATCGGCAGGTTCCTGCAAAATACGGACAAACTGATTTGGGTGGTGGCTTTGGGGCTGTCCACCCTCAGCGTCCTGCTCCTGACAGGGATCTATGAAGCGGGGTACGTCCAGCTGCGCACCGTCCAGGTGCAGGCTATCGCCGTGGGCATCGGCGTGGCGGGTGCGGTCATCGCGGCCCAGTTTGACCCCGAGGACCTGGCGGGGCTTTGGAAGCTTTATGTCCCTCCGGTGGCCCTGCTGATGGTGATGACCTACTTCATGGGCACCGTCCGGGAGGGCTCCACCAACAAGAGCTGGCTGAATCTGGGCTTTGTCAGCATCCAGCCCTCGGAGTTTTTGAAGATCGCTTTCATCCTCACCTTTGCCCTCCATCTGAGCAAGGTGGGAGACGGCCTCAACGAACCCCGCACCCTCATCCCCGTCCTCATCCATGGGGCGATTCCGGTGGGAATGGTCCTGATCCAGCGGGATGCGGGGGTGGCCCTCATTGTGGTCTGCATCCTCTGCGCCATGCTTTTTGCCGCGGGCCTGGCCGCGCGGTATATCGCCATGGCCGCCGGCGCGCTGGTGGTGGCCGCCCCGGTCCTCTGGTTCGGGGTCATGTCCGAGTACCAGAAGCTCCGGTTCCTGGTCCTCTTCGACCCCGAGCATGACCCCCTGGGCATCACTTACCAGCAGAACCGCGGGCTGACGGCCATTGGATCGGGGCAGATATTCGGCATCGGCATCTTCAACGACAACCACATCTACGTCCCCGAGAACTACAACGACTTCATCTTTACCTTCCTGGGAGAATCCCTGGGGTTTGTGGGATGTTTTCTCACCATACTGGCCCTGGCCGTCCTTTGCGGCAGGATCCTCCACAACGGCCTGCGCAGCCGCACCCAGGTGGGGAAGTTTGTCTGCGTGGGGGTCTTTGCCATGATCGCCTTTCAGGCGGTCATAAACATCGGCATGTGTCTGATGGTAGCGCCCGTCATTGGCATCACCCTGCCCCTCCTCTCCGGCGGCGGCAGCTCGGTGCTGTCGGTCTATGCGGGGCTGGGCCTGGTGCTGGGGGTTTATGCCGACAGCAACAAGAACATGTTCAGCAACTAGGGGTTGTTTGAAAAATCAAAAGTGCCGCAAACAAAGGCGGCCTCGCCGAAAAGCCCGGGAACCCGGCAGGATCCCTGCGCCTTAGCCTTGCGTCCACCTGCTCAAAGGGCCCGGCAAGCTCTCTGTTTTTAAACAAGTAAAAAACGGCCCCAGCGGGGCCGCTTTTTTATCGCCGCAAGGGCGGAGGCGGGTACTCGGGTAAGCCGAAAATATAGTTGGCCGAAACCTGGTAATACCTGCAAAGCTTGATGAGATAAGGAACGGGAATATGACTGCGGCAATTTTCCCAGCCGCTGACGGTCTTGGGGGAAACGCCGCAAAGGTCGGCGATTTCCTTTTGTTGCAGATCGTTGTCTATCCGAAGATACATCAGCCGAAGCCGATAGTCCAGTTCATTTGCAGCCAAGAAATCACCTCCCCCAGGGAAAGGATACTATAAAGTTTATAAAACCTTCTTGACAATCTTATATTTTAAGGTTATTCTTAAAATATAAGATTATTCTGAAAAATACAGAAGCTTTCTCCAAAACAGCAGCCGGGTTAACAGCAGCCACGGTTTCAGGACAAATAAATGCAAACCATTTTTTCTCTTGCGTTTACATTTTATGGGAAGTACGATTAATCCTGCCGCTGTGGCGGCGGAATGAGAAAAGGAGTTTAAGAAAGAATGAAAAATACTCTTGCAATTTTAATGGCAGTGCTTCTGGTGGTTTCCATGGCTGCCTGCGGGGCTTCCCCTGCGGCAGGTTCTTCCAGCAGCGAGGCGTCGTCATCCGAGCCCGCCAGCGCGCCGGAAAGCTCCCAGGCGGAAAGCTCCAGCAGTGAAAGTGAAGCGCCGGCAGCCTTTGCCCGGGGAGCTTGGGACGGCAATGTCTTTACCAACGAGGTCACCGGTGTCACCCTCACCGTCCCGGAGGATTGGGTTATTTCCAGCGACGCCGAACTTTCCACCCAGTACAACATCCCCGTAGAGACCCTCCAGGACCCCGAGGCAGTGCTCCAGAGCGCCGGGATCCCAGACCTGACGGTAAAGTCCCCCACAGGGGAGAACAACATCACGGTGGTGTATGAAAACACGGTTCTTTCCAACTCTCAGGATAAGGGCCATGAGGAGTTTGCACAGGTCCTCATCGAGACCTTTACCTCCATCGAATCTCCGAAGTATGAGCTGCAGGAGAACGTCGCTGCTACTGTCTGCGGCCACGAGGGAACCCTGCTGAAGTTTGCCACCACCTATGAGGGCGTGGAACTGGACCAGGCGATGTTCATCTTTCGGGCTGTGGAGGGCTGGATGGGTAC
>JAEXZK010000015.1 GCA_023451415.1 Bacillota bacterium
TAAAATCAGGCTTTACAGCGCTAAAATGCTGTGCTATAATGTGCCCAACAGTCCGAGAACTGTGTTTCCCTACCAAGATCAACTGTCCTCCGGGACGGAAAGCGGAGAATCCGAGCATGAAAAATCAGAACTTCACAACTGAATTTTTCTACTTTAGCTACGGCTTTACCTATTTTTATGGTAAGGCCTTTTCGGGTTTGTCTGCTGACAGGAGAAATGTGGTTTCGGCGTAAATTGTAATGATTATGCCCAACTGAACAGTCTCGCAGCGGGAACCCGCGGCGGGACTGTTTTTTTGTGGCAAAGCACATGGGAGGAAATGACGATGATACTGGTACTCAAAAGACACCCGGATGAAAAACAGCTGGACAGCCTGCTGGAATGGCTCCATGGCATGGGCCTGGAGACCCATCTGAGCCAGGGCAGCTATCAGACGGTGCTGGGCCTGGTGGGGGACACCTCCCGGGTGGATATCGACCTGGTACGCAGCCTGGAGATCGTGGAGGACGCCAAACGCATCCAGGAGCCCTACAAGAACGCCAACCGCAAATTCCACCCCGATGACACCGTCATCGACGTGGGGGGGCACAAGATCGGCGGCGGGCACTTCCAGATCATCGCGGGGCCCTGCTCGGTGGAGTCGGAGGAGCAGATCATCACCGTGGCCCGCCAGGTAAAGGCGGCCGGGGCCACCCTCCTCCGGGGCGGCGCCTTTAAGCCCCGCACCTCCCCCTACGCCTTCCAGGGACTGCGGGCCCAGGGCCTGGAGCTCCTCCTCCGGGCCAAGGAAGCCACCGGGATGCCCATCGTCACCGAGATCATGGAGGGCAGCCACCTGCCCTGGTTTGAGGACGTGGACGTCATCCAGGTGGGAGCCCGGAATATGCAGAACTTTGAGCTCCTCAAGGAGCTGGGCGCCACCGACAAGCCTATCCTCCTCAAAAGGGGCCTGGCCAACACCCTCCAGGAGCTGCTGATGAGAGCCGAGTACATCATGGCCGGGGGCAACCAGAAGGTGATCCTCTGCGAGCGGGGCATCCGCACCTTTGAAACCGCCACCCGCAATACCCTGGACCTCTCCGCCATCCCCCTCCTCCATGAGATGAGCCACCTGCCGGTCATCGTGGACCCCAGCCACGCCACCGGCATCTCCCGGCTGGTGCGGCCCATGTCCCTGGCGGCCACCGCGGCCGGAGCCGACGGCCTTATCATTGAAGTGCACAACGACCCCCGCCGCGCCCTCTGCGACGGCGCCCAGTCCCTGACCCCCGAGACCTTCGCCCAGGTGGCCGGCGAGGTGGAGCAGATGATGCCCATTGTGGGCAAGGTCCGCTGATGGCGGCGGAAGGGCCCGCCCCCATGACCATCGGCGTGGTGGGCCTGGGACTCATCGGGGGCTCCCTGGCCCGGGCGGCAAAGGCCCGCACCCCCCACAGGCAGCTGGGGGCGGACACCGACGGGGAAGTGCTGGCGGCGGCCCTGGGGGAAGGGGTGGCCGACGGCCCCCTGACCCCGGAAACGCTGCGGGAATGCGACGTTCTTTACATCGCCCTCTATCCTGCGGCGGCGGTGGGCTGGCTGACGGAAAACGCCTCCCGCCTGGGCAAAAAGCCCATTGTTGTGGACTGCTGCGGGGTCAAGGGCTGCGTCTGCGGCCCCTGCCAGGCTCTGGCGGAGGAATACGGCTTTACCTACATCGGCGGGCACCCCATGGCGGGAGCCGCACAGGTGGGGTACGCGGCCTCCCGCGCCGATCTTTTTGACGGTGCAGCCATGATCCTGACGCCTTCGGCAGCGGTGGGGCCCCGGGCCCTGGCCCGGGTGGAGGCCCTCAGCTATGAGCTGGGCTTCGCCCAGATCACCCGCACCACCCCCCAGGCCCACGACCGGGCCATCGCCTTCACCTCCCAGCTGGCCCACGTCCTTTCCAACGCCTATGTCAAAAGCCCCGAGGCCCTGGAGCATAAGGGCTTTTCCGCCGGGAGCTTCCGGGATCTGACCCGGGTGGCCTGGCTCAATGAGGAGATGTGGACACAGCTCTTCCTGGACAACAGGGAGTGCCTGATCAGAGAGATCGACGGCCTGGCGGGGCGGCTGCTGGAATACAGCCTGGCCCTCAAGGAAGGGGACGGCCGTAAGCTGAAAGACCTGCTCCGGGAGGGGCGGGAGCGAAAGGAAGAGGTGGACCGCTTATGAAACAGATCACTGTGCAGGTGCATCCCGCCTACGGCGTCCTTGTCGGGGAGGGCCTGCTGGACCGCCTGGGGGAGCTGAGCGCCGGGGTGTCTGCCGGCCGCCGGGCTGCTGTAATCACCGATGACACCGTGGACGGCCTCTATGGCGGGCGGGCCGTCCGGTCTCTGGAGGGGGCGGGGTTCTCCGCCTGCAAATATGCGTTCCCCCATGGCGAGGGCTCCAAAAACCTGGCGGTCTGGGGCTCCATCCTGGCCTTTCTGGCGGAAAACCGCCTGACCCGCTCCGACCTGGTGGTGGCCCTGGGCGGGGGCGTCACCGGGGATATGGCGGGTTTTGCCGCCGCCTGCTATCTCCGGGGCATCTCCTTTGTCCAGGTCCCCACCACCCTGCTGGCAGCCATCGATTCCTCCGTGGGGGGCAAAACGGCGGTAGACCTGCCCCAGGGCAAGAACCTGGCGGGCGCTTTCCACCAGCCGGCCCTGGTGCTCTGCGACCCCCTGACCCTGGACACCCTCCCCCCGGATACTCTTGCCGACGGGATGGCCGAGGCGGTAAAGACCGGGATCATCGGCGACAAGGCCCTTTTTGAGCTGCTGAGCCGGGAGTCCCTCTCCCCGGAGGACAGGACGGAGATCATCCTCCGCTGCGTGGAGCTCAAGCGCGCCCTGGTGGAGCGGGATGAGCGGGACCACGGGGACCGCCAGCTTCTCAACCTGGGCCACACCATGGGCCACGGCGTGGAAAAGCTCAGCGGCTACCGCATCTCCCACGGTCAGGCTGTGGCCATGGGGACGGCGGCCATGGCCCGGGCGGCCTGGCGGGCGGGACTCTCCCGGGAGGACAACGCCCCGGCCATCATCCGGGCCCTGGAGCGCCGGGGCCTGCCCACCGCCTGCCCCTACGGCGCCGGCGAGCTGGCGGCGGCGGCCCTCAGCGACAAAAAGCGATCCGGCGGGCGGATCACCGTGGTAATCCCGGAACGGATCGGGCACAGCGCCCTCCACACCATGGCGGTGGAGGAGCTGGAGGGCCTTTTCGCCCTGGGACTGGAGTAAGGAAGGAGAAAAAGGATGGATATCCGCATCATTCCGGCGCCCCTGCGGGGGAAGGCGGCCGCGCCGCCCTCCAAATCCATGGCCCACAGGCTCCTTATCTGCGGGGCCCTGGCGGACCGGCCCACCCGGCTCCTGCTGGAGGGGGGCAGCGACGACATCAGCGCCACGGCCCGGTGCCTGGAGGCCCTGGGCGGGGGGGCTGAGCCCTTCCCCGGCGGGCTGGAGGTCCGGCCCCTGAGCCCCGCGGAGGGGCAGGGGGACCTCCCGTTCCTGGACTGCGGGGAGAGCGGCTCCACCCTCCGGTTCCTGCTGCCGGTGGCCGCGGCCCTGGGCGGCGGTGTTTTTGACGGCTGGGGGCGGCTGCCGCAGCGGCCCCTCTCCCCCCTCCGGGAGGAGCTGGAGGCCCACGGCTGCACCCTCACCCCTCCGGGACAGTGGCCCCTGAGGATTTCGGGCGGGCTGAGGCCGGGGCGCTACCGTTTGGCGGGGGACGTCAGCTCCCAGTATTTTTCCGGCCTGCTGATGGCGCTGCCCCTGCTGGAGGGGGACAGCGTGGTGGAATACCTCCCGCCCCTGGAGTCCTCCCGGTACATCGGGATGACCCTCCGGGCCATGGAAAGCTTCGGCGTTGCCGTCCGCCCGGTGGAAAGGGGCTGGGAGGTGCCCGGCGGCCAGCGGTACCGTTCTCCCGGGGAGCTCCCCGTGGAAGGGGACTGGTCGGCCGCGGCCTTCTGGCTGGCGGCGGGGGCCCTGGGGGGGCCGGTGGAGGTCTCCGGCCTGGACCTGGGCTCCCTTCAGGGGGATCGGGCCATGCTGGCGCTGGCTGTCTTGACGGGGGCGGAGGCTGCCCCCGGGGCGGGAGCGCTGGCGGTGCGCCGGGGACGGCTCCTGCCCCTGGACACCGACGTGTCGGAGACCCCGGACCTGGCGCCTGCCCTGGCGGCCCTGGCGGCCCTTACCCCCGGCGTGACCCGCATCAGGGGTGCGGCGCGGCTCCGGGCCAAGGAAAGCGACCGGCTGGCGGCCCTGGCGGACAGCCTGGGGGCCCTGGGGGCGGACATCCGTCAGACTTCGGACGGCCTTATCATCACCGGCCGGACGCAGCTGCGGGGCGGCACGGCGGACGGGTGGAACGACCACCGCATTGTCATGGCCCTGGCTGTGGCGGCTTTGGGCTGCCGGGAGCCGGTGGTCATCCGGGGGGCGGAGGCGGTGGCCAAGTCCTACCCCCGGTTCTTTGAGGATTACAACAGGTTGGGAGGAAGAGCAGATGTCATCCACAACGGGCGATAAGATCAAAGTGACCCTGTTTGGCCAGTCCCATTCCCCGGGGATGGGGGTGGTGGTGGACGGCCTCCCCCCGGGGGAGGAGATCGACCTGGAGAGGGTGAGGGCTTTCCTGGCGCGGCGGGCCCCGGGGCAGGGGCCCCACACCACCGCCCGGCGGGAGCCCGACCTGCCGGAGGAGCTTTCCGGCCTTGTGGACGGCAGGACCTGCGGCGCGCCCCTCTGCGCGGTCATCCGCAGCACCGACGCCCGCAGCGGGGATTACGACGAGCTGCGCCGCAAGCCCCGGCCCGGTCACGCGGACTATACGGCCTGGGCAAAATTCGGCCCTCACAGGGACGTCAGGGGCGGCGGGGAGTTTTCCGGGCGGCTGACGGCCCCCCTCTGCTTTGCCGGGGCGGTCAGCCTCCAGCTGCTGGAGCGCCGGGGCGTCCGGGTGGGCGCCCACATCCTCTCCATCGCCGGGGCGGCGGACGCCCCCTTTGACCCCGTGGCCGTGACGGCCCGGGAGCTGGCCGCGCCGGGGGAGAAGGCTTTCCCCGTTCTGGATGACGGGGCCGGAGGCCGGATGCTGGAGGCCATCGCCGCCGCCAAGGCGGAGCAGGACTCGGTGGGCGGGGTGGTGGAATGCTGCGCCCTGGGGGTGCCGCCGGGGACGGGGGACACCTTTTTTGGCGGCCTGGAGGCGCGGATCTCCGCCCTGATGTTCAGCATCCCCGCGGTCAAGGGGGTGGAGTTCGGCCAGGGCTTCGCCGCCGCCGGGCTCCGCGGCTCCCGGAACAACGATGAATTTTATTTTGATGAGGCCGGGCAGGTGCGCACCCGCACCAACTGCCACGGCGGCATCCTGGGGGGGCTGGCGTCGGGGATGCCCCTGATCCTCCGGGCGGCCTTCAAGCCCACCCCCTCCATCGGGCGGGAGCAGCGGACCGTGGACCTGGAGGCGGGGAAGGACGCCCTGCTGGCCATCCGGGGCCGCCACGACCCCTGCGTGGTGCCCAGGGCTGTGCCGGTGGTGGAAGCCGCCCTGGCCCTGGCCCTGGCGGACGCGCTGCTGGGAGGCCGTTGAGGAAACTGTGCCTGACCCCGCCCCGGCGCCCCCAAAGCACACAGGCACCTTGGGCATCCCGCCTTTGGGGCGCAATGGGAAAAGCGGGAGGCCCGGCTTTTTTGGGGGCTTTGCCCCAAGGGGCGGTATTTTTGATTTTTTGAACAGCCAAACATAAAAAACCAGCCGCGCGAGCCGCGCGCTGTATTCAGCCGGTACTGCCGGAATAAGGAGACTGAGGACAATGGAACTGGAAAGAGAACGGGAAGCGATCAACGAAATAGACGGCCAGCTGGCGGAGCTTTTTGCCAGGCGGATGGAAGCCGCCGCCCGTATCGGGGAATACAAGGAGGCAAAGGGCCTTCCGGTGCTGGATAAGGCCCGGGAGCGGGAGGTGCTGGCCAGGATGGCGGAGGCCGCCGGGCCGGAGCTGGGAGATTATGCCAAGGTACTTTATTCCACCATCATGGACCTGAGCCGCTCCTACCAGAACAGCCGCCGCGCGGGGGAGTCCCCCATCTGCGGGGAGATCCGGCGCACCCTGGAGCAGGGGGATCAGCAGTTCCCCGCCGGGGCCACCGTGGCCTGCCAGGGTGTAGAGGGCGCATACAGCCAGCAGGCCTGCGACAAGCTCTTTTCCCGCCCCAATATCCTCTATTTCCGCACCTTTGAGGGGGTCTTCCAGGCGGTGGACCAGGGGCTGTGCCGGTATGGCATCCTGCCCATTGAGAACAGCACCGCCGGCTCTATTGGCAGCGTTTACGACCTGATGCGCCGCTACCGCTTCTACATCGTCCGGGGGGTCAAGCTGCGGGTGGAGCACACCCTTTTGGCAAAAAGCGGCGCCCGCCTGGGGGATATCACCGAGATATTCTCCCACGACCAAGGCATCCAGCAGTGCAGCGCTTTCTTTAAGGAGCATCCGGAGAT
The DNA here is from genome assembly GCA_023451415.1 of Bacillota bacterium. Taxonomy (GTDB): domain Bacteria; phylum Bacillota; class Clostridia; order Oscillospirales; family Ruminococcaceae; genus Angelakisella. The sequence continues at coordinate 6,517 of JAEXZK010000015.1, forward strand.
AAAAGCCACCGTCTGCGAAAATACCGCCGTGGCCGCCCGGATGGTGGCCCAGTCCGGCCGGGACGACGTGGCGGCCATCTCCTCCCGGGAGTGCGCCCAGCTCTACGGCCTGAGCATCCTTACCGACAAGATCCAGAACAGTGAGAACAACCACACCCGGTTCATCTGCATCTCCAAAAGCCTGGAGATATACCCCGGCGCGGGCAAGACCAGCCTGATGCTGGAGCTGCCCCACCGCCCCGGCGCACTCTACGGCGTCATCGCCCGGATCGCCGCCCTGGACATGAACCTGACCAAGCTGGAAAGCCGCCCCATCCCCGGCAAGGACTTTGAGTTCATGTTCTACTTTGACATCGATGCCTCGGTCCACGATCCACGCACCCTTTCCCTCATCGGCCAGCTCCAGCGGGATCTGGAGCAGTTCACCTACCTGGGCAGCTATTCCGAGTTGTTTTAAAAAAGGGGGGCTTTCCGATGGAATTCGGGCTTATTGGGGAACGGCTGGGCCACAGCTTTTCTCCCCGTATCCACCAGCTCCTGGGAGTGCCGGATTATCAGCTCCGGCCCCTGCCGCCGGAGGAGCTGCCGCGCTTTCTGGAGGGGGACGGCTTCCGGGGCGTCAACGTCACCATCCCCTACAAGCAGGCGGTCATCCCCTTCTGCCGGGAGCTGAGCCCCCGGGCCCGGCGGATCGGCAGCGTCAACACCCTGGTGCGCCGTTCCGACGGCACCCTCTGGGGGGAGAACACCGATTACCAGGGCTTTCTGGCCATGGCCGGGCGGGCCGGCGTGGAGTTTGCCGGCAGGCGTGTCCTGATCCTGGGCAGCGGCGGCACCAGCCTCACCGCCCGGGCGGCGGCGGAGGACCGGGGGGCCGCCTCCGTGACGGTGGTCTCCCGTCAAGGCCCGGTGACCTATGACGATCTGGAAGCCCACCGGGACGCGCAGATTATCGTCAACACCACTCCGGTGGGGATGTGGCCCCGGTGCGGGGAAAGGCTGATCCGGCTGGATAGCTTCCCCGCCTGCGAAGGGGTGCTGGACGTCATCTACAACCCCCTGAAGACCGCCCTCCTCCTGGATGCGGAGGAGCGGCAGATCCCCTGCTCCGGGGGGCTGCCCATGCTGGTGGCCCAGGCCTGGGAGGCGGCCCGGCTCTTCCTGGGCAGGGACATACCCGAGGCCCGGGCCTGGGAGATACTGGACCTGCTGACGGCGGAGCGGCGGAATATTGTCCTCCTGGGGATGCCGGGCAGCGGAAAAACCACCGTGGGCGAGGCCCTGGCCGCGGCGCTGGGACGCCCCCTCCTGGATACCGACCGTGAGGTGGAACGGGAAGCAGGGATGGACATCCCCCGTATTTTTGCCCGGGAGGGGGAGGCGGGCTTCCGCGCCCGGGAGGCGGCAGCCATCGCCCGGTGCGGCGCGGGGACGGGGACCGTCATCGCCATCGGCGGCGGCGGGGCCGTTTCCCGGGAAAACCAGCGGGCCCTCCTCCAGAACGGCTTCCCCGTCCTGCTGGAGCGGGACCTGGACGCCCTGGAAACAGGGAAGGGGCGGCCCCTTTCCCCCGACAAGGCGGCCGCGGCAGCCCTGTGGGCCAAGAGGATGCCGGTCTACCGGGCCTTTGCCTGGTCGGCTGTGGACAACAACGGGCCGGTGGTGGACACCGTGGCCCGGATCAGGAAGGAGTGCGGCGTATGAAGAAGCTGCTTATCATCAGCGGGCCCAACCTGAACCTGCTGGGGGTCCGGGAGCCGGGCATCTACGGGAACGAGAGCTACCAGGGCCTCATAGAATATATCAGCGGGATCTGCCGGGAGGAGGGGCTGGAGGCGGAGTTCTTCCAGTCCAACCACGAGGGCGCCCTGGTGGACGCCATCCAGGGGGCGCTGGGGCGGGTGGACGGCATTGTCATCAACCCCGCCGCCTACACCCACACCAGCATCGCCATCCTGGACGCGGTCAAGGCGGTGTCCATCCCCACGGTGGAGGTCCATCTGTCGGACATCTACCAGCGGGAGGAGTTCCGGCATGTCTCGTATGTATCGGCGGCCTGCGTCAAGTCCATTTATGGCCTTGGCTTTGAGGGCTACCGGCAGGCGGTATTGTTCCTTAAAAAGCTGTTGGAAGAAGGAAAGTGAGCTTCCGGGCCGGCCTCTCACACAGAAAGGATGGTGAAAGGCCCATGCTCAACAGAGATTTTCAGCGCGCACCGGAGTACAAGACCGTCACAGAAAAAGAAGCCCGCCGGCTGATGGAGGGCGCAGAGCCCTTTACTCTGGCC
>JAEXZK010000171.1 GCA_023451415.1 Bacillota bacterium
GGTTAATATCAAACGATCTGTGATGATTCCTGGAACGGAAGGCCGAATTTATTTTTTCAATTTGTTCGTTTTTCGTGCGTTGCCATTTTTTATGTTTGGTATCATATTGTGCAGATATAAGGAGAAAATTGCTAAAATTCGATTGAGAAACATTACAATAATTATTTTGATAGTTTCTGGTGGTGTGATAGCGATATTGGAACGTTTTACCTTTGGCGAAACACAGTTCTTTGTAGGAACTTATTTGATGGTTGCTGCAATGTTCATATGGGCAATTAGAGAGCCAAGTGCCGGTCATCATATTTTAGAACATATTGGACGGGATTTATCACTTTATGTGTATATATTTCATATTGCGGTAGGCCGAGTTATAGATACTATAATAGGTGCTTTAAGATTAAAAGGTGCCATTGGATACAATTATAGCAGAGCTTTTATCATATTGCTGACATCCATTTTAACAGCTGAAGTTATAAATATGGGAAAAAATTTTATCACAAACAGGAAAGATTTGGGCAAATTAAAATTTTGATGCATACTCTGAATTTTGAAAAGAGAAAGAGAAAGAAGCGGCTGAAATCTTTTGATTTCAGCCGCTTTCTAAAAGAGATGATTAAAATTGATATTTTCTTGGTAAAAGGAAAAACCGCCTGCGGGCTCGGTCGGTTGTAGCTCTGGTGTGCCGCCGGCATGTTATCCACCACCGCTCCCTTGCGAGTCCCCTCAAATGAAAAGGCACCCACCCCCTCCTCTATGAGGGCAGGTGCCTTTGGGAAAGAACAGTTATTTCCAGTACGGGAAGAAAATGGAGATAAAATAAGAGCCTGGAGCGCAAATTGGCTCCAGGCTCTGCCTGGTGGAGCTACTGATGGGACTCGAACCCACGGCCTGCTGATTACGAATCAGCTGCTCTACCAACTGAGCCACAGTAGCATATGAGTTTTTTATAATAGATAAATGTTGGGATCCGCGGTCCTTCCGATTACACTGCTCCGGCTTGCTTAACGGGGGCCTCCGGGGCATTGGGGACTTGTCCGGAAAGGGGCCGAACATAGCTATTATAGCTGTTTCGGCCCCCGCAGTCAAGGCTGAAAATCAAAGATTGATAAAGCGGGCGGAACTGCCTGCGCGTCCCTTGGTGACGGACAGGACCGTATGGAGGCGTTCGCCCAGGCTTTCCACATGGGAGATGACCCCCACCAGCCGTCCTTCCTGACGGAGCGAAAGGAGGGTGTCCACGGCGTTGGACAGGGACTCGTCATCCAGGGTGCCGAAGCCCTCGTCGATGAACAGGGTCTCCAGGCGGATGGCGCCGGAATAGAGCCGCACTACGTCAGCCAGCCCCAGGGCCAGCGCAAGGGACGCCTTGAAGCTCTCCCCGCCGGACAGGGTGGATACGGGGCGCTTTTGGCCGTTGTCATTATCAAGGACCTCCAGGTCCAGCCCCGACCGGGCCCCGTGACGGGCCGCGGCCTCCATCCGCACCAGGCGGTAGCGTCCGTCGGTCATCCGGTCCAGGTGCTGGTTGGAGACCTTGATAATATCCTCAAAGTAGGCGGTCAAAATATAGGTCTCAAAGTTCATGGCTTTGGAATTCTCGCCGTTGGCGATGCGGAAAAGCCGGGAGGCCATTTGGTACTGCTGCTCCAGTTTTTCTCCGGCGGCGGATTCCCTGCGCAGCTGTGCCAGCTGGTTGCGGCATAGGGCTTCGCCTCCCGCCAGGACCGCGGCCTCCTCCCGCAGGGCTTTTTCCCCGGCGGCAAGCTCCTCCTGACGGCGGGCTAGGGCTTCCAGATCGGGAGGATTTTTCCCCTCCAGCTCCCGGTCCAGATGCTCGGACAGGGCGCGGTTGGACAAAAGCTCCTCCCGGTGGGCCTTCAGGGCGGCGACGAGGGCATCCCGCCGGGGCAGGGCGGCGAGGGCAGCCTCATAGGAGGGGCGGTCGGGAAAGCCGCTTTCGGTCATGGCCTTGGCCAGGGCTTCCTTGCGGAGGGCAAGCTTCCGGACAGCCTCCTCCACCTGACGGGTCAGTTCATCCCGCCGCCCGTCCAGACTGTCCAGACGGGTTTTGGCCTGGGAGAGTTCCGTTTCCCACTTTTCCAGCCAGCGGGCAATTTCCTCCTGCCTGCCTCGAAGCGCGGCGAGATGGGCTTCCAGCGCCGCCTGATCCTCTCTGCCATCCAGATCGGCGGAGATCCGCCCCAGCTCCTGAGACGCGGCCTCTCCGGCTGCCCGGGCGGCGGTGAGCTGGCGGGAGTAATCCTCCCGGAGGCGGTAAAGCTTATCAAGGTCCCGTTCTGCCAGCTGCTCCCGGGTCAGCTCCGGCCAAAAGGCCCGGGCGTCGCCGGCGCAGGAATCCGCAGAGGTGATAAGGGCGGTTTTTTGCGGCAGCAGCCCGTCCCGCAGCTCCCCCAAGAGCTCTTTGGCCTGATAAGGGTCATCTTCAGGCCCTCCCAGGGCGGGGAACAGCCGGACGGCCTCCTCCCAGTTGGCGCGGACCCGGCCGTCGGCGGTTTTCAGATCGCTGAGGGCTTGATCCAGCTCCTCCTTCAGCCTGTCCACTTCATCCTGGGTCTGCATCCGGCCCGAGGCCCTGGCCGGGGAAGGGTGCTGGAGCGATCCGCAGACGGGACAGGGGACGCTCTCCTGGAGAGAGGCGGCGATGAGAGCCGCCTGGGACTGGATAAAAAGGCTGTACCCGGACAGATAGACGTCCCGGCGGCTTTGCCAGGTCATGCTGGCATGGGCGGCCTCGTCCATGGAGCGGGAAAGTTGATCCAGATAGAAGCTCTGGCGGTCAAGCTCTTCCACGTCCCGGAGAGCCGCAGCCCGCTCCACCAGAGCCTCGAGGGCTTTAAGCCGGTTTTCACAGGCAACGGCCTTCCGCTCCTGCTCTGCGGCGCTCCGCAGGAGCTGGTCCCGGCGGGCAAAGAGCTTTTTCTTTTCCTCCGCCAGGGCGGCCTCTCGGGTCAGCTCCTGCTGTCGGCGGAGAAGCTCCGGCTTTTCTTCCAATGCTTCCCGGGCCCTGGCGAGGGCCGAGGAGGCACCGGCGACGTCCTTTTCCAGCCCCTCAAGCTCCCGGCGAAGGGCTGCCAGAGAGGCGGCCGACTCCCGGTACACCTTCTCTGCCGGAAAAAGCTTCTCCGCGGCGTCCATATCCCTGATTTCCTTTTCCAGGGAGTTCATCCGGGGGGCGTCGGCCAGAAGGGCCTCCCGCCGGGCAGCAAGCTCCCGCCGTTTGACAAAGCGCTCCGCCAGGGCGGAAGCCCCCGGCAGGTCCAGGGCCTCCCGTTCCCCGGCCAGGGCGGCGGCCCGGGTCTCCAGCTCCCGGCGGCGCAGGGCCCCGGTCTCCAGATGCTCCTCTACCAGCGCGGCGAGGCGGGGGCCGGGCAGGGCCTCGGGATGGGGGAACTCCTTTTGGGCTTCGACGCCGTTTTCCAAAAGATTTTTGACAAGGCGTTCCTTGGCGTCGGCGATTTTTTCCACCGAAAGGGCCAGGTCCTTGCGGCGCAGGTCCAGCCGGCGGACAAAGCCGTCATATTCCTCGGTGCCGAAAATACGGCGGAAAAGGACGCTTTTTTCTCCGCTGGGGGCCTCCAGCAGCTCCTTGAACTCCCCCTGGGCCAGCATAATGATCTTGCGGAACTGGTCGCAGGTGATGCCCAAAAGCCCCTGGACGGCCTCGTCCACCTCCCGGGGAGAGCCCACCACCCGGCCGTCGGGGAAGGTGAGCTCGGCCCGCTGCTCGGTAATCCGCGTGACCTGGCCCCGCTTTTTGGGCAGCTCCTGCCGGGGCGCGCGGAAGACGGTGTAGGCCTGCCCGTCCAATGAGAAGGTGAAGGCGACGGAGCACTGGACGCCGGCGGGGGCGTTTTTACTGCGGAAGTTGTCGCTGAGCCGGGCGGTGCCGCTGGCCCGGCCATAGAGGGCAAAGGTGATGGCGTCAAAAACAGTGGTCTTGCCGGCGCCGGTCTTGCCGCTGATGAGGAAGATGCCGTTCTCCAAGGCGGGGGCAAAGTCGATTTCCGTGGTCCCGGTAAAGGGGCCGAAGGCGTTCATAACAAGCTTCAGGGGCTTCATTCGTCCTCCCCTCCTTTCTGAGCGGCAAGGTCCCGCACCAGGGCCAGTTCCTCCTGGGTAAGGGCCTCTCCGGCCACCTGGGCGCAGAACCGGGCAAAGGCGTCGGGGAGGGGGAGGGCGGAGGTGCGCCCCCCCTCCAGGGCAAGCTCCCCTTCGTCCCGGGTGAGATAGCGGATGGCCAGGTAATTGGGGTAGACGTTGCGCAGCTTTTCCGAGGCGCCGGTGACGGTGTCGTCGGACACCAGCCGGATAAAAACATAGTCCCCGCTGCCAAAGCCCCCCTGGGTGGGGGCCAGCAGCTCCTCCAGCGTGCCGGAAACCGTCCGGACGCGGCGGAGGGCGGGCAGCTCCACCCTGGTCACCGAAAGCTCCCCCTTGGGCCCCAGCTCCACCGCCATCACGCCCTTGGCCTGCCCCTCCTCCGACAGGGAGTAGGGGAGGGGGGAGCCGCTGTACCGCAGATGCTCCCGTCCCGCCCGCTGGGGGGCGTGGAGGTGCCCCAGGGCCGCATAGTCGAACCCCTCCAGCAGGGCGGCGTCCACCAGCTCCAGGCCGCCCACGGCTGCTTCAGAGTCGCACCGCAGCAGGCCGCCGTCCGCTGGGGCCTCCGGGCCGGGAGCGGATGCGGCCTGGCCCTCCCCCTTGCCCAAAGGCGCAAAGAACCCGTGGCCCACCAGCACGCTGCGGCGGGAGGGATCAAAGCGGGGACGGTTTGCCTCCAGCAGGGCGGCATAGGCGTCCTGGAAGGTGCGGATATCCCCCTGGGGGAAAAGGTTTTTGCCGTCGGCGGGGGAGAGGTAGGGCAGGAGGAAAAAGTCCACCGGCCCCCAGGCGTCGGTGAGGGTGACCCGGCGGATCTCCCGCTGGGGCAGGGCGGCAATCTCCAGGCCCCCGGCCTGGTAGAGACGGCTGCCAAAGGCCAGGCGCTGGGGGCTGTCGTGATTGCCGGAAACGGCCAGCACCGGGAGCCCAAGGTCCAGTACCAGGGAGCTGAGGAACCAGTCCAGGAGGGCCACGGCCTCGGCGGAAGGCACCGAACGGTCAAAAAGGTCCCCGGCCAGGACTACCGCGTCGTATTTCTCCGCCGCCAGATGCTCCAGGAGCTGCCGGCACCAGAAGCGCTGGTCCTCCAGGAGGCTGTACTGATACAGCGTCTTGCCGAAATGCAGATCGGACGTATGCAGAATCTTCATGTGCGCACCTCTCTTACAGGATTTCATTTTACCTTTTTTTAGGCCCCGCGTCAAAGGCGGACGGCATATCGGGGCGGAAATGCTCAATACTAAGAGAGAAAAAGGGGGATGGTGCGGACAATGAATCTGTTGATTATCAACCATTATGCCGGCGGGCCCGGCCTGGGGAGCGAACAGCGCCCTTTTTATCTTGCCCAGGAAATGCTCAAGCGTGGGATGGGCGTCACCATCCTGACGGCGGATTTCAGCCATAAACGGAGGCAGAACCCCCTCATCGAGACGGATTTTGAGGAGAAAGAGCTGGAGGGGGTGCGGTATATCTTTGTCAAGACCCCGTCCTATGATAATATACTGGGAGGGAAGGGGCAGAACATCGCCGCTTTTGTCAAAAAAAGCTGGCGGCATGCCCGGGAGCTTTCCGGACGGTGCGCCCCCGACGCCATACTCTGCGCCTCCACCTATCCTTATGACTATTTTGTGGCCCGGCGGATCGCCAAATACCGCTCAGCCCCGGTGATCTTTGAGCTGAGAGAAATCTGGCCGGTGCTCCAGAGGGAGCTCTTTGGTTACGGGGAGCGGGACATGCCGGTGCGGTGGGCCTCCCATGCCCTTGACCGGGCCCTGGCGGGAGCGGACCGGGTGGTCTCGGTGCTGCCCCAGGGCCGGAGATATCTGGAGGAGCGGGGCGTGGACCCCGGCAAGTGCAGCTTTGTCCCCGGTGTGGTGGACCTGCATCCCGACCGGGACCCCCTTTCCCTGCGGAAGCGGGAGTTTGTGGAGCGGATCAAGATCGGCTATGATTTCCTCATCCTCTACCAGGGGTATATCTCCGAAGAAAAGTGCCTCACTACCTTGGTGGAGGCGGCGGGGCTGCTGGAGGAGGCCAACGTGGGGATCCTCATCGCCGGCAACGGCGGATACAAAGTGAGCCTCAAGCGGATCATACGGGAGATGGGCGTCCACAACGTCTATCTTATGGACAGGGTGGAAACGGGGGAAAAGCCCTCCCTCCACGCCATGGCCGACTGCCTCTACCTGGGCGACAGCAGGCCTTCGGCCAACCTGTACGGCCTGCGGAGCGGCAAGCTGCTGGAGTACATGCGGGCGGGCAGGCCCATTGTGGCGGCGGTGCGGGCCAAAGACACCCCTGTGACCCAGGCGGGCTGCGGCATTCAGGCTGAGGAGATCACGCCCCGGGCCCTGGCCGAGGCGGTGCGGGAGATGAAGGGACTCCCCCCCGCGCGCCGGGAAGAAATGGGCCGGCGGGGCTGGGAATACCTGAAAGAACACCACAGCCGGTCCATGCTGGGGCAGCGATATGAGAAGCTGCTGAAAGATTTGGTTGACGGCCGGGGCCGGGGCGGTTACAATAAGGAAAACAAGTGACCGAAAGGACCGTGACAACATGCTGCTGGCAATGGATATCGGCAATACCAATATGAAGTTCGGCGTATTCCGGGAGGATGACCTGATCCATTCCTTCCGGCTGGGCACCCGCCACGATGTGACCTCCGACGAGATCGGCCTGACCCTGATGCAGTTCCTTTCCTTTGCAGGGGTGGACCGGACGGAGATCGACGATGCCGTCATCACCTCGGTGGTGCCCCAGGTGATGCACGCGGCGACCAACGCCATGCGCAAATACATCGGCAGGGAGCCGCTGGTGGTGGGGGATACCCTGAAGGTGAAGATCCCCAACCGCTATGGCAACCCCGCCGAGGTGGGCATGGACCGGCTGGTGGACGCGGTGGGAGCTTACCAGCGGTATGGGGGGCCTCTGGTCATTGTGGACTTTGGCACCGCCACCACCTTCAATGCTGTAGACCGGGACGGCGGCTACCTGGGAGGCGCCATTATGCCCGGTATCCGCATCTCCATGAAGGCCCTCTTTGAGCGCACGGCAAAGCTGCCCCGGGTGGAGATGATAGACCCCGGCGTGGTTATCGGCAAGAACACTGTCCAGAGCATGCAGTCCGGCGCCTTTTACGGCTATTCCGGCGCTGTGATGAACATCGCCTCCCTGATGAAGAAGGAGCTGGGCCCCGACACCAAGCTGGTGGTTACGGGAGGGCTTTCCAGCCTCTTCTCCAAAGGGGTGGCGGGCATCGATTATGTGGATACCACCATCACCCTCAACGGCCTGCTGACCCTGTACAAGGAGTACAAAGCGGAACAGGCGGAATAAAAGAAGGCGGACAGCTGCCGGAAGCCATGGCTTCCGGCAGCTGTTTTATCCAGCAAAAGGCGCGTCCCCAAAGGCGCTTTGGGATACTGCTTCCGCACTTTTTGGAAGCGGCGGAGGCACAAAGTTTTGGGCCGCGCTGTTTTTTTGCCCCCCTTTCTGCCAATGCTAAAGGCAGCGGGAGAGGAGCCGCCCGAAAGACGCTCTCAAACTGTGCCTGCATCGGGTGCGCGGGGCCATTGGCGCCGGGACTTTTGCCGTTGCGCCGCTTCCCACGGCAGGGCCCTCTCCCACATCATTTGCACCGGCGCGGGCCGGCGGAATGGAGCGCTGATATGGAAAAAAGAGT
>JAEXZK010000142.1 GCA_023451415.1 Bacillota bacterium
TGGGTGTGCTGCACATCCAAGCGGCCTTTTTGTCGTCCCTTGTCCGAGGCCCTCCCAGGCCCCGGGCGCAAAGAAAAACATTGGACAGGGCCCCCGGGTTGCAGCCCGGGGAATCCCCCTCACGAGGTGCTGTAACACCCTGCAAGACCGGTATTCCGGCGTCCAATGAATCTAAAGTATACCACATTTCCCCTCGCTTTTCAAGCGGGGGGGCCTGGTGGGACATACCCAGGTGCTTTGCGCCCGGCCGGGGGCCTGCCGCCGTCCCTCCCCCTGCCCTAAAACACAAATCAAACCACTTTGTGACTTTGCGGGGGGAGGAGGCAACGGCGCGCCGGGCCCCTCCCTGGTACCATAACTATGCTTTCCCCCATTCAGCCTTCTGGAATGGCTGGTTCTTGGCTTCCTGCGGCCGATCCTCCCGCCTTCCGTGCCCCCAAAAAGCGCCTGAGACCTCCGTCTCAGGCGCTTTTTCCATTGCGGTTACAGGACTTCGTCAAGGTCCTCCAGGCCGAACTCGTCGGTGGGGAGCTCTTCCTCGCCCTCTTCCTCGCTCTCCGCCGCAATAGGCTGGAACTCGGAGAGATATGCCTCCTCCGGCAGACCAGCCATGTAGGCGGGCAGATTGATGGCGATGCCGTCCATGTTGTAGGGCAGGGACAGCGTCACGGTGACCGTTTCCTCGCTGCCGCCCTTTTCCTGGGTGATCTCCAGGGTCATCTCAAACTTCTGCCCGATGCAGGTGGCCATGCCGCGCTCCTTGTTGTAGAGCTTGGCGACCTGCTCGCCGTCCACGAACACCACCACCTTGTAGGGGGCGGTGTAGGTCTGGCCGCCAAAATCTATGGTCTTGTTGTCGATATACACCGTATGCCCCCGGCCAATGACCATCATCGCACCGGCGATGGCCAGCAGGAGCGCAATCGCTCCCAGACGGAACAGAATGGTACGTGTCGCTTTCACACTCCGCCCTCCTCACTCTGTGCAAGCTGGAGCATCTCGCCCACCTTGCCCTTGGCCTTGCGCTTTTTGGTCTCATACATGATAAGCGCCAGGGTGATGACGCCGTAGGAGGCAAACACACGGAAATATTCGCCGATCATGGAGTCGCCCGTGATCTTTGCGCCCGCAGAGGGCGCCACGATGAACATCGTGTGGAACAGGATGACGCCCAGGAACACGTTGCCGATGGACGCCTTTTCCACCGAGGCTCCGCCCACCAGCAGCGCCGCGATGCAGAACATGCCGATCTGGACGTGGGAGCTGTAGGTGGCGATGTTGCCCATATTCTGCAAATAGATGACCATGCCCAGGCCGGCGCATACCGTGGACATCACCATGGCGATGATCCGGGTGCGCTCCACCTTAATGCCCGCATCGCGGGCCACCTCCATATCCTGGCCCACTGCGCGCATGTCCTGGCCCAGCTTGGTCTTACGGAACCACACGATAAACAGGCACAGCAGCGCAATGATCAGGAGCGTCAGCACCGGGATCTTGACGCCGCCGATCTGGATGGCCAGCAGGTTATCCAGGGACTGCCGCATATTCAGCAGGCTCACCGTGTTGCGCACGCCGTAGCCCCGGGGCAGCTTGAGGGTGGAATGGATGAGGGGGATGATGGGGCCCATCATATACAGCACCACAAGCTGGTACAGGCCGTTCATAACAAAGGCGATCATGTAGCTGGTAATCATCTCCCTGCCCTTGGCCTTGTTGAGCACCTTACCGCAGAAGATGCCAAGCAGGACCGAGATGGGCATCGAGATGATCATGGCAAGGATGATGCCCGGGATGCCCCAGATCTGCCAGTCGGCGACAAAGATCAGCGCGATCTGGGCGGCCATTGCGCCCAGCGTCATGGCAAAGTTGAGGCCCATGCCCGCCATGATGGGGATCAGGAGGCTGAGGATCAGGAAGGCGTTCCTGCCCAGCCTGGTCAGGATCTCGTTGAACAGGTACCCCGGAGAAAATCCGGACAGCGGGATGCAGACGGCGCAGATCAGGATAAACATCAGCGGCACGGAGTTGTTTTGCAGCAGCTCAAAAATGCGGCTGCCGTTCTTTTTTTGTTTCGTACTCATTTCGATCCCTCCGTCTTTCTGGTCAAGGCATAGAGGATCATACCGTTGGAAACAATGATCCGGATGACCTCGCTCATGTCCATGTGGATCGCGGAATTCATCACCGTTGGGGTCATGGTGACCATCCCCTGGAACAGGAAGGTGCCGATGATAACGTTGGGGATGGACGCCTTGTTTACCGAAGCGCCGCCGATGAGGATGGCCGCCACCGCGGGAAAGGCCATGAACAGGGGCGCGGTGTAGAGCTGGATAAAGCCGAAGCCCTGCTCGTAGACCAGGATGCCAACCGCGGCAAGCCAGGTGGACATGATCACCGAAAGCACTCTCATCTTATCAATGTTGATGCCGGATGCCCTGGCAAAAGCCGGATTGGAGCCCACCGCCGTCATGGCAGTGCCGGTTTTGGTGTGAAGGAACGCCCACATCAGGAATGCCAGTACGGCGAAGAACAGCAGGGTGCCTGTGGGAATGGAAAGATTACCGATCTGGATATGCAGGAAGTTGGCCAGCACCTTGTCGTAAAAGCCCTCCAGGGAGATGGTGGTGCGCAGGCCCTTGCCCGAGAGGCCCCAAACCATGGTCGGGCTGTTGTAGGGCAGCAGGAGCCACATCATGCACATAAAGGAAGCCGAGGAAAAGCCCACGTAGGTGGCGATCATCATCTCGCCGCCTTTGATCCTGTTGAGCAGCCAGCCGTAGCCGCCGCCCAGCAGCAGCGCAAAGGGTGTGGCGATGACGATGGCCATCACAAAGCTCATGGCGCCGGTGAAGCCGAACTGGATGGAAAGCGTCGCGCCCAGCAGCCCGGAGATGATGCCCAGGGGCAGGCCGAAGTTGAGCCCGCAGCCGGAATGCACCATGGGCACCATGGCCAGCACCATGACCGCATTCCAGCTGAAGCGGTTGATGGTGTTGGTGATCTGCGTGACAAAGTCCACCCCCACGATAGGCGCCAAAATGAAGAGCAGGAGAAGGAATCCGGCGATGATCAGCCTTGGCAGGCCGAAGTTATCGACAAATTTCCTGAGTTTTGACTTGTTCTCAAGAGTCATTGTTCCGTTTTCTGTTTTGCCCATGCGGCCCTCCTTATTTCACCTGGCTGATCATCAGCATACCGAATTTTTCCGAGGATTCGGCTGCCGGCAGGATCCCGGCAATCTTACCGCCCGATACGATGGCGATGCGGTCGCAGGTCGTCCGCAGCTCCTCCAGTTCCGATGAGATCATCACAACCGTGACGCCGCTCTCCCTGTTAAACTTCTTCAGGGAATTGAGGACCAGCGCTTTGGCGCCCACGTCGATGCCTCTCGTCGGCTCGGATACAAACAGGAACTTGGGCTCAAGGGCAAAGGCCTTTGCCAGACACACCTTCTGCTGGTTGCCGCCGGAGAGCTCCCGCGCCTTTTGCAGGGAGCTGGTGCATTTGATCATAAGTTCGTCAATATATTTCCGGGTCACCTCATGGATCGCCTTCTGGTCTCTCCAGGTGACCAGGCCGCCCAGGTATTTCTTCAGGAATTTGTCCTGTATCTGCATGGCGGGAAAGGCGATGTTCCACTCCAGCGTTTCATCCAGCAGCAGGCCCACGCCTCTCCGGTCCTCGGAAACAAAGGCGATGGAGGCGTCCAGGCAGGTCCTGGGGCTGTTCAGGGGGATCTGGCGGCCTTCAAATTCCACCGTGCCCCCCGCTTCGTACAGGCCCATGACGCCGTTGGGGATGCCCAGCTTGCCCTGTCCGGCCAGTCCGCCGATGCCCAGGATCTCCCCCTCCTTGATATCAAGGCTGACGTTGCGCACAGTCTCGCCCGGCATGTCCACCCACAGGTTGCGGATGGACATAATGTTCCTGGCGTCCGAATCTGTCTTGACGTCCGCGCTCTCGACGGTTTGGAGGTTTCTGCCCACCATCCACTTTGTAATGTCCTCAACATTGGTTTCTTTTGCAGGGCAGTCCTTTACCACATGGCCGTCCCGCATGATGACCACCTTGTTGCAGACCGACAGGATCTCATGCAGGCGGTGGGTGATAAAGATCACGGCGATGCCCTTGGCGGACATGCCCCGGATGGAGTCCATCAGGGCCTCCGCCTCTTTTTCGGTCAAAACGGCCGTGGGCTCATCAAGGATCAGCAGCTTCAGATGCTCCTTGCTCAACTCCCGGGCGATCTCGGTAAACTGCTTATGGCCCACCGGCATATCGCTGATGACCATGCCGGCGTCGATTTCCACACCCATCTTTTCGATGGCGCGCTTGGACTGCTCGGCCATTTCTTTCCGGTCCAGGGTGTCAAGCCTGCTGCCAAACACCTCGGAAAACACATTCTTTTTCTTGGGCTCACGGTTGAGCAGGATATTCTCGGTGGCCGTGAAGCCCGGGATCAGGGAAAATTCCTGATGCACCATGCCGATCCCCATGTTCAGGGCGTCAAAGGGCGTTGAGAAGCTGACCTTCTCGCCGTTGATCAGGATATCGCCGCCGTATCCGCCGGTCTCCCTGATCACATCCATGCCAAAGAGGATCTTCACCAGCGTGCTTTTGCCGGCTCCGTTTTCGCCCACCAGGCCCAGCACCTCGCCGGCCTTCAGGGTGAAGTTGATGTCGGTGAGCACCTGGTTGCCAAAGAAATCCTTCTTGATATTTCGCATTTCCAACAAGGGAGCGTTGTCATTTATCATAGCTGTACCCCACCTAAACAACAGGGGGAGGGTGCCCCCTCCCCCTGCTTACTAAAACTCGTTACTTCTCACAAAGATAAAGCGCCTTATTTGATGGTGAAGTATTTTTCGGGGACTTCCACCTGGGTAGAGCCCATGAAGTGGCCGGGATTACCCATGATGTAGGTATCCTGATAGACCAGGAAGATGTTTTCGGACTTGACTTCTGTCTCCACGTTGGTGTAGTTGGAGCCGTTCCACTCAGCCTTGGGCGAGAACACCTGATAGGCCTTGGCAATATCGTCGATGTCGGCAAGCTCGCTCTCGCCCTTGATGACGTTCATGGCGTGCTGGGCAAGGCCGGCAGTGGTGGTGTAGCCGTAAGAATAGGCCCAGGTGCCAAAGTGATCGGCGCCGCCCTTTTCGTTGATGGCGGACTCGACCTTGGCAAGGATCTTGTCAAAGTCGCCGGCCTCGGCGGTCAGGTCGATGCCCAGCGCGCCGGGGTAGCCCATCAGGGGAGAGGGCAGGTCGGCCTCGATGAAATATCCGCCGTACTCAAGCAGCTGCTTGAGCAAGGGCTCGGTGTGGGCGTCGTTGGTGCAGAAGTAGGCGGCGTTCTTGCCGTACTTATCAACCCACTCGGGAACCTTCTCAAGGATGTAGGCCTGGGCGCCGGCAACGCCGACGTCGGAGGTGGGATCGGGAGCGGTCTCAAGGACGAACTCCATGCCAAACTCCTCGCAGGCCGCCTTCATGACGGCGACGCGGCGGCTCATGGTCTCATAGGCCATATGCCGGGGGAAGGAGATGTGTACAAAGGTGTCGCAGCCCAGCTCATGGGCGGTGCGGATGATCAGGTAGCCGCGGGCAACGAAGTCGTTGTTGCAGACCAGATCAGCGGCGCTGCCGATTTCGGGCAGGTCCTCATGAGCCTCGCCGGCGATGCAGAGGATGTCGGGGCGGGTCTCCTTGATCTTGCGGAAGGCCTCGGTGGTGCCGGGGACGGACTGGTTGACGATGATTGCCTTCATCTGAGGATCGTCGGAGAGATTGACGATGGTCTGGATGGTGGTCTCAAGCTCCTCGGTAAAGTTATCGGGGTAGATGGCCAGCTTGACCATGTCCTCACCGTACTGGGCCTGGAACGCCTCAGCGCCGCGTCTGTCATCCTCAGACTGGGAGACGGAGCCGGTCACAATGCCAATGTGGAATTCCTCTGCCGCCTGGGAATCCCCTGCGGCAGAAGTCTGCGCGTCAGAGGCCGGACTACTGGAGCTCTGGGTAGCGGTGTTGCCGCAGGCGCCAAGCGCAAAGAGCATGGCCGCGGCTAGCAGGATGCTGATTAACTTCTTCATAAAAAACCTCCAAAATTCTGTTCGTCAACGGTGATGACCAACGACTTTATTTTAGCATGGATTCATACTTTGTCAACACTTTCAAGTGTTATCGGGGTAAATCGACAGCGCTTTATCATAAAACAGCATGTTTTTTGAAGTCAATTCCCGTTTCGGACAAGCTTCAGCAGCGTATCCCTGTCGTTGGCCGCCCGTCCCTCCACCACCAGCTCCAGCAGGCTGCGGAGTTCGCGGCCCACCGCAGGGCCGGGGGGGACGCCCTCAGCCAGCAGGTCCCGGCCGTTTACCGCCAGGTCCTTCAGGGAAAAACACTGCTTCTCCTCCAATACCTGGTCCAAGAGCCTTTCCACCTGACCCAGGCGTGTCAGCCGTTCCTCCGCCACCCCGGGGGCCTGGGCCAGGGTGTCGGCCTTCTGCACCGCTATCAGCCGGCGGAGCTGTTCTTCCCCCAGCCTGCCCAGCCACCGGCGGACCGTCGCCGGTTCCGGCTGCAAAGGGAGGTCGTGGCGCGCCACCAGCTCCGCCACCGCCCGCCGGACCCCGTTATCCAAGCGGAGGCGGGCAGTGATCTCCTCCGCCATTTTGGCCCCGGCCGCGCTATGGCCATAGAAATGCCCGGTTCCGTCCGCCCCCAGGGTGAAGCAGGCCGGCTTTGCAATGTCGTGGAAAAGCAGGGCCAGCCTGGTGATCTCATCCGGCGGTGCGGAAGCCGCCGCCAGCGCGGTATGCTCCCACACGTCCAGGTGGTGCCAGGGGGTGCGCTGTGCAAAGCCCACCATGGGCCCGATCTCGGGGATGGGCACCGCCAGCACATCTGGGAACTCCAGCAGCACCCGGCGGGCCCCCGGCCCCGCTGCCATCCGGCGGATCTCGGAGCCGACCCGTTCCCAGGCGATCCTGCCCAGCAGCTCCCGCTCCCCATGGAGGGCAGCCGCCGTCCTCCCCTCCACCGCAAAGTTATAAACTGCGGCAAAGCGCAGCGCCCGCAGGATGCGCAAGGCATCCTCCCGGAAACGCGCCTCGGGATCCCCCACGCACCGGATGAC
>JAEXZK010000154.1 GCA_023451415.1 Bacillota bacterium
GGTATGGTAAGTTGGATATCCATTTTGATGGAGAAACACATTCCTACTATACCGATAGCCAGGAAATGTGGGCGAAAGAAGTTCTTGATATCATACAGTAAGCATAGGAACGCTAAGTTCTCATTTATCAGACAAATCCCAACTTTTCGAACAGATGCAAGGGTACGCTTCTATACACTTTTCGGTGCATTGTGCGGTTTTGTATAGCCCTAAAGCCTCCCCTGTGTAAGGGACGGTTGAGTCGTTGATCCCTCCGTCAGCTTCGCTGACAGCCCCCTTTACACAAGGGAGCCTCTTCCAAAACGATGCACACTACAAAAATCCGGCCTATGATCGTAACCATAGGTCGGATTAACTGTCTTATGACACTCCATCAAAGGACCCCGGCCCTTTGGCATGGGAAAGACATCCCGCTCACCGGCGGAAGCCCCGCCCATGCAGGGCGACGTCTTTCAGAAGGCCCCTGCGGCAAAGCGCCAAGGCGGGAGGGCCCACGGCGGCTCCGGGCGTCCGCTCTGCCGGAGGCATGGCTACTGCTTCTCGGGCGGGCGGTAGGGCAGCCGCACAGTAAAGGCGCTCCCCTCTCCCAGGGTGCTCTCCACGTTGATGGAACCGCCCAGCTGTTCAGCGATGTGCTTGGCGATGGAAAGGCCCAGCCCGGTGCCCCCCGTCTGCTTGCTGCGACTCTTATCCACCCGGTAGAACCGCTCAAAAACACGATCCAAGCTCTCGGCGGGGATGCCTATGCCGGTATCGGTGACGGTGAGGAGCACGGTCTCCCGGTCCCGGGCCACGGTGACATCCACCCGGCCCCCCTCCCGGTTATACTTTACGGCATTGTCCATGAGGTTGGCCGCCAGCTCCCGGAGAAGGGGCGGCACTGTCATCAGGGGGAGGCTGCGGCCGTGTACTTCCAGGGCGACGCCCCTCTCCTGCGCGGCGGGGGCCAGGCCCTCGGCAATATTCCGGCACATTTCCCACAGGTCCGCCTCTTCCCGGGGCAGCTCCTGCCGCTCGTCCAGGCTGGAAAGACGGATAATATCATCGATAAGGCCCAGCAGGCGGGCCGCCTCCTTGGTGATCCGCCCGGCAAAGTCCCGGATGTCCCCGGGGGTGTGGGCCATGCCGGTCTGGATAACCTCGGCATAGCCTGAAATGGCCGTAAGCGGGGTCTTCAGCTCATGGGAGACATTGGCGGAAAACTCCCGGCGCATCCGCTCGCTCTTCTGCTGCTGGGTGACGTCCATGATGAGGACGATGGCCCCGGCCAGGGTCTCCTCCCGGAGGACAGGGCTGACCAGGAGGCGGCAGTCCCGCCCGCCGCAGCGGATCAGACAGTCGCTTCCCTCCCCTTCCAGGGCTTTGTCCACCCCTTCCTTGAGGAGGGGCTCCCGGCTGAGGCAAAGGATATTGTTGCCGGTGTAGTTCCAGTTCCCCGCTTCCAGCAGCTCCAGGGCGGCGGGGTTGACCGAGAGGATATTCTTTTCCTTGTCGATGAGGACCAGGCCCTCCCGCATATTGCCAGTGATGTCGGCAATGGTGTCCCGCTCCTGGCGCAGGCGTTCCAGCTGCTGGCGCAGCTCCCGCTTCTGTCGGCGGATGGTGGTCAGGAAGGGGGCCAGCTCCTCATAGTAGTCCTCCGGCAGCTCCTCCCCGTCGCTCTCCAGGCTGCGGCCGATCTTCTCCACAGGCCGCAGCATCCCCCGGGTAAAGCGGGAAGCAGTCCAGAGGCAGACGGCGATCACCACCGCTAGGATAAAGCAAAGGGGCAGAGCCACCGCAGCAACCATGGAGCCCACGCCGCTGGTCTCTGCCGACACCCGGAGCACCCGGCCGTCTTCCAGCCGCAGGGCGCAGTAATAGGTGGTGGCACCCAGGGTGGGGGACACCCGCACCGATTCCCCCTGGCCAGTGGCCAGGGCGGCGGCGATCTCCTCCCGCCCGGCGTGGTTTTCCATCTGGGCGGGGTTGCCCCGTGTGTCCAGAAGAACGGTGCCGTCCGCGTCCACCAGGGTCACCCTGGTTTGGGCCGCAAGGCTCCGGAGGGAGTCCAAATACTTGTCGGAGTCCCGGGCCTGCTGGGACGCCTGGGCGATAATGCCGCACTGGGCCCGGAGATCCGCCTGAGCCTGGCGGGCCAGGAGGCTGTAAAAGGCCCAGACGCACAGCAGCACCGAGGCCACGGCAGCGCCTGCCGAGATAAGGCAGAAGCTGCGGAACATTTTCTTTTTCATACCGTCAGCTCCCCATGATCTTGTAGCCCACGCCCCGGACGGTTTGGATATTCTCTCCATATTCGCCCAGCTTCTGGCGCAGGGACTTGATGTGCATATCCACGGTGCGGCTCTCGCCCTCAAAGTCGAACCCCCACACCGCTTCCATCAGCCGGTCGCGGCTGAGGGCAAGCCCCTGGTTGCGCAGCAAAAAGACCAGAAGCTCAAACTCCTTGTAGGTGAGGGCGATCTCCCTTTCCCCAAGGGTGACCACCCTGCGGGGGATATCCACCGTCAGGCCCCCCAGGGTAAGTATCTCCCCCTGGGCCGGGCCCTGGGTCCGGCGGAGAACTGCCTTTACCCGGGAAAGGAGCTCCATGACCCCAAAGGGCTTGGTGACATAGTCGTCGGCGCCGCTGTCCAGGCCCTTTACCTTGTCATACTCCGAGGTCTTGGCGGTTAGCATGATGACAGGGGTCCCGGCCATGGCCGAGGTCTCTCGGATACGGCGGAGGATGCTGAGGCCATCCTCCTCGGGGAGCATGATATCCAGCAGCACCAGGTTGGGCACTGCCTTGGACGCCGCCTCAAAAAAGTCGGAGCCCTTTTCAAAGCCCTCCGCCTCATAGCCGCTGCTGCGCAGGGCGTATAGGGTCAGCTCCCGGATGGCCTCGTCGTCCTCTACACAATAGATCCTGTCCATGGGGGACCTCCTTGAACCTGAGATTTATAGTATTCTGGAATCCTTATGGATGCCTGTGATGGAAAAAACCACCCATTCGGCAATATTGGTGGCGTGGTCGCCGATGCGCTCCAGAT
>JAEXZK010000157.1 GCA_023451415.1 Bacillota bacterium
TTTCCATTTTTAGGTGATAAATCATCTCCGGCAGACAGGGGCCGCGCGCCGGATTTTCTGCCCGGGGGCCGTACCCCTCCGGATATTTTTTCAAAATGACACCGGGATCAAAGCATCTTATCCACGCCGGTGCGCTCCATGGCCTTTACCAGCAGCAGGCCCAGCCCATAGCAGGAGATCAGCTGGCCAAAGCCCACCCCCACCACGCAAAGCAGCAGAGGGGCCGAGGTAAAATACCACAGCTCCACACCCACCACCAGGGCGTTGACCACCACTGGGGGCAGAGGCGCCAGGATGGGGAGGCCCGCCACCCGGGGCTTGCTCAGCCGGGCGGTAAGGAGGGCGGACACCAGGGTGGCCAGGGTGCCAAAAACCACGTCAGCCACACCAAAGTTGACACCCATGGCAGCGCCTACGGCGTTGGTAAGGGCACAGCCCAGGGTGACGCCCCAAACGGCGTTGGGGGAGAAAAGGGGGAGCAGGGTCAGCGCCTCGGAAACGCGCACCTGGGCGTACCCGAAGCTGAGGGGGGCCAGCGCCAGGCTGAGGGCAGTGTAGGCGGCGGCGATGAGCGCGCCCACAGTGAGCCCCCGGATGGACAAGCCCCGGGAGTTGGGGTTTTTCATGTTGACTTTTCCTTCTTTCGTAGGGCCTGGGCAGAGCTGTCCGGCCCCTAGTATGGTTTTAGGTCAGGAACTTGCGACTGACCGGCCGCCCGCAGGCGGGCCAGGAGGTATTATAGCACCCGGGAGCCTTTTTGGCAAGCGGCGGCAAAAGATCCGTTTGCTTTTTTTGCCCACAGCTTAGGTTTTGGGCCGGCCGGCGGCACATTGAAACGGGGCTTGGCAGGGCAGATACGGAAAAAGCCCCCGGCCGAATGGCCGGGGGCTTTGGCAGTTTGGTTTGAGCTTTTTAGTTTTTGGGTGCTGGGGTCGTTCAAATCAGGGCGGCTCTTACTTGAGCTCCACCTTGGCGCCAGCTTCTTCCAGCTTAGCTTTGATCTCGTCGGCGTCGGCCTTGGCAGCGCCTTCCTTGATGGGCTTGGGAGCCTCGTCAACCAGAGCCTTAGCTTCCTTCAGGCCCAGGCCGGTGATCTCCTTGACCAGCTTGATGACAGCCATCTTGTTGGCGCCGGCCTCGGTGAGGACAACGTCGAACTCGGTCTTCTCGTCAGCAGCAGCAGCGCCGCCAGCGGCGGGGCCGGCAGCAACCATCACAGGGGCGGCGGCGGAAACGCCAAACTCTTCCTCGATGGCCTTAACCAGCTCGGCAAGCTCCATAACGGTAAGGGTCTTTATCTCTTCTACAAATTTGGTGATCTTCTCAGAAGCCATAACAAAATACCTCCTATGTTTTCAGTTCAAATAAAATTGGCGGGGGACAGGACGCCCAAGATCAGGCGCTCTGCTCCTGGTCCTTTTCCACAATGGCGTTGAGGGCCACGGCCAGGCCGCGGATGTTGCCATTGAGGGCCATGCACAGCATGGTGAGCAGCTCCTGCTTGCCGGGCAGCTTGGCCACATTGGTGACGCCGGCGGCATCCAGGACTTCCTTCTCCATAAAGCCGGCGCGGATGACATACTTGCCCTTGGAGTCCTCAGCGTACTTGTTGAGGATCTTGGCGGCGGCGATGGGGTCGGAATCAGACATGGCAAAAGCGGTGGTGCCGGTCATATACTGGGTCAGGCCTTCCAGGCCGGCCTCAGTAGCGGCGCGGCGGAGGATGTTGTTCTTGATGACGGCGTACTCGACGCCGGCCTCACGCAGCTCCTTGCGCAGCTTGGTGTCGTCGGACACGGTAATGCCGCGGTAGTCAACAATGACACCGGCCACGGCCTTGTCCAGCTTCGCCTTCAGCTCAGCCACCTGCTCCTGCTTTACTTTCAGAATCTTTTCACTTGCCAAAAGGGTTCACCTCCCGATTTTTTGATGCTCGCACCCCGGAGGGGGGAGCAAAAACTAAAAAAGCTCTTTCCAACTTACCGTGGAAAGAGCGTGAAGATCTTTGGGCTTTCCGGGCCTTTGGGCACGGCCGCCGCTATCAACGCTTCTTCTCCTCGGCAGGCCGGTTCAAACCATTAAGCCGCCCATTGGACGGCGCCTGCTGTCTTTGGAAAGAACAGCTTATTTATTATATCCTCCCCGGAGGGCTTTGTCAACTGTATTGGGATATTTTTCTCCCGTGGCTGCTGTAAAAAATAAGCCGCCAATTCTTATAAGTGCCCTGTGAGTTCTCCGCCGCTGCCCGTATTCCACCATGGGCGCAGGCAATTTACAATGCATCGTCAAGCCGCCAAACTCTGCGCCATGCACAAATAGCGCAGAAGGGTGGAAATTTTCCGGCAGGCGAACGGCCCCGGCCGGGCTTATTTCGCCTTTTTTGTCCCCAGGCGGCTTTCGGTGCCGGCCCGGAGCCGCTGGATGTTGGTGCGGTGTTTCCAGATGACCAGCCCCCCTGCCGCCAGTGCAAAGCCCGCCGTGACGGCAATGCCCTGGGGGGCCATTTTTACAGCCAGCCCGTAGGCCAGGGTGAGGACGGGGAAAAGGCCCGCCACCACCACCGAAGCCAGGGAAACGTACCTGGTGCAGGCGATGATGAGGACAAAGACCGCCAGAAGCCCCAGCAGGATATAGGGATTGAGGAGGAGGATGGCCCCCGCGGCGGTGGCGACGCCCTTGCCGCCCCGGAAGCCGAAAAAGACGGGGAACATATGGCCCAGGACCACCAGAAGGCTGGCAAGCCACCCTCCCAGCAGCTGACCCGTCAGGGCGCAGCCCAGCCAGACGGCCGCGGTGCCCTTGAGGAAATCCCCCACCAGGACCGCCGCCGCCGCACCTTTCCCGTAGGTGCGCAGGGCGTTGGTGGTGCCCGCGTTGCCGCTGCCATGGCGGCGGATATCATCCCGGTAGCACAGATGGGACACGATCACCCCAAAATTAAGGCTGCCCAAAAGGTAGGCCGCCAGGCCCGCCAGCAGATATCCCCAAAAACCCTCCATGGTGCATCTTCCTTTTCTATGGTTAATCCAGAGTCCGCGCCTTTGTCCGGCGGCAGAAACGGTCTTGATCTATGGCTATTGTAGCAGAGCCCGGTGGGGAACGCAAGCCTTTTGCACATTCAGACAAGCGGTGGCCGCATAAACTGCCATGTGACATCATTGATGAGGGGAGACCGCCCGCCTATGAAAAAACTTCTCGCGCTGCTCGCCGCCCTGGTCCTGGCCGGAGGCCTTGCCGTCCCCGCTCTGGCTGGGGAGTGCCTGGTGGAAAACACCTCCTATTCGGTGGGGGCCAAGGCTGCCGTGGTCATGGAGGCCCAGACCGGCCGGCTCCTCTTTGCCCAGGAGGCCGACACTCCTCTGCCCATGGCCAGCACCACCAAGATCATGACCGCGCTGCTGGCCCTGGAGCAGGAGAATATCGACGAGGAATTTGTGGTGGACCCGGCGGCCATCCGGGTGGAGGGTTCCTCCATGGGCCTCACCGAAGGGGATACCGTCACCCTCCGGGCCCTTACAGGGGGGATGCTCATGGCCTCGGGCAACGACGGCGCCAACGCCGCCGCGGTGCGGATCGCCGGCGATATCCCCGCTTTTGCAGAGCTGATGAACGCCCGGGCCGCGGGGATCGGCATGGAAAACACCCATTTTGTCACTCCGTCGGGGCTGGACGATCCGGAGCACTACTCCACGGCCCGGGACATGGCTCTCCTGGCCCGGGAGGCCCTGAAAAACCCCGTCTTTGCCGAAATGTCCGCCGCCCGGCGGCTGTCCCTCACCTACGGCAACCCGCCCTACCAGCGCACTCTCTCCAACCACAACCGCCTTCTTTCCCTCTACCCCGACGCCATCGGGGTCAAGACCGGCTTTACCAAAAAATCGGGGCGGTGCCTGGTCTCCGCCGCCCGGCGTGACGGCGTCACCCTCATCGTGGTGACCCTGAGCTGCGGGGATGACTGGAACACCCACAAGGCCCTGTATGAGCGGTATTTCCCCAAAGTGGGCTCCCGGGAGCTGAAGCCGGAGGGGGAGATCCGGGTGCCGGTCACCGGCGGAACCTTCGCCGACGTGGAGGTCCGCCAGATCTCCCGCCTGCACACGGTGGACATCCGGGGCCAGGAGGACCCGGTAAACACCACGATTTATGCCCCAAATTTTCTTTATGCCCCTGTATTGGGTGGTGACATTGTCGGCAAGATAGTATATGATAGAGATGGTACCGTCATCGGCGAAAGCCTGCTGGCGGCAGTGGAACCTGTGCCCGCCAAAAGCCTCCCCGTCCCCGACCAGCCCGGTTTGTGGGAAAAGCTCCTGGCCTTCCTTGGCCGGTGAGGGGGAAAGACAAAGGAGAATATAAAAGTATGCCAAAACCCATCCGTATCCAAAAGGTCCTGGGCGACGCCGGGGTCCTCTCCCGGCGCAAAACCGAGGAATACATTAAGGCCGGGCGGATCACCGTCAACGGCCACAAGGCCCAGCCCGGCAACCCCGTGGACCCCACCCGGGATATCATCGCCATCGACGGCAAGCGGGTGGTCATCGCCCGCCGCAAGGAGAACCTCTATCTGATGCTCAACAAGCCCCGGGGCTATGTCACCACCACCAGCGACGAGCTGGGGCGCCGGTGCGTCGCCCAGCTGGTGGAGGACGCCGGCGCCCGGGTCTACCCTGTGGGCCGCCTGGACAGGGACAGCGAAGGGCTGCTGCTGATGACCAACGACGGGCAGTTTGCCAACCTCATCATGCACCCCAGCCACCATGTTTCCAAGACCTACCGGGTGACGGTGCGCCCGGACATCGGCGACGAGCAGCTGGTGCGCCTCAGCTCCGGAGTGGACATCGGGGAAGGGGAGACCACCCAGCCCGCAGTGGTCCACGTCCTGGAAAAGCAGCCCGGACGGGTGGTGCTCCAGATGTCCATCACCGAAGGCAAGAACCGCCAGATCCGCCGGATGTGCGAGGCGGTGGGCCTGGAGGTGGTGCGCCTGAAAAGGATCTCCGTGGGCCCCCTGAAGCTGGGGATGCTCCAGCCGGGCCAGTGGCGGGAGCTGAAGAAGAGCGAGGTCATCGCCCTGCGCAACGCTGCCAAGCCCGCCTCCCAGCAGGAGGCCCTCCCCGCCGAGGACAAGCCCGCCGGGCATGTGGGCAGCTTCGGCAAGGACGCCCGCCGGGGGGCGCGGCGAAAGGACGGCTTTGTGGGCCGCAAGGATGAACCCGCCCGGGGGAATGCCTCCCGCGGCGGCAGGCCCAAAGGCCCCGGCGGCCATTCCCGCCCGGGCGCAAAGGCCGCCCAAGGCAAAAAATTTGCCCCCAAGGGAGGGAAAAAGACATGGTGACCATACTCCCCCTCACTCCTGATATTCTTATTGAGCTCTGCGACAAGCTGGGCCTGACAGCCGAGGGCCTGGTGTGGGGATACACCGCCTCCCAGGGCGCCGACCTTCTGGGTTACTGCATCGTTACCGAGGGAGATCCCTGCCAGATACTGGCCCTCCATGCCGACGACAAGTACATCGCGGACGGCCTCTGCCGCCGGGCCCTTCACCCCTTCTATGAGGACGGCGTCAAGGAATACACCTTCCGCCAGCCCCCCGACCTGCCCATGCTCCCCGACTATGTCATCATCGGCAACGGCAGCCTGGAGAAGCTTTTTACCCCCCACTGCGCCTCCTGACCCGCTCCCGGTTAAAAAAATTGGCGCCGCCTTGCGGCTCCCCCTGTGGCAGGGCCGTGTGCCGCCGGCAAGGCCGGACTGCTGACACAAAATAATCCTCCGTATGGCAGCCATACGGAGGATTATTTGTTTTACGGATGCGCCCCATCAGGCGGCGCAAAGCGGCCGCGCGGCGGGCAGGCCTCATCCCTTGCCCGGCACGGCGGGCTTAATAAGTTTCCTTATGGATCTTGGCCTGGTCCACCTCATCCAGCGTATGGGCAGGCTTTGTCTCCGCCGGATATCCCACCGCAAGGATGGCAAGAACGGCCATATGCTCCGGGATCCCCAGGAGCTTGCGGACATACTCCTCGCTGCCCATCCCCTGATTGGACTGCCGGGCCCGGATCTGTATCCAGCAGGAACCCAGCCCCAGCTTCTCCGCTTCCAGCTGCATGATGACGGAGGCTATGGAGGTGTCTTCAATCCAGGTGTCGGTTTTCTGTGTATCGCCCATCACCACGATGGCCAGGGGCGTCCTAGGCAGGAGCTGCTGGTTGGGCTCCCGGCAGCTGCCAAGCTTCTGAAGGGTGTCTTTGTTTTCAATGACCATAAATTCCCAGGGACGGAGGTTTTTGCCCGTCGGCCCAAGCTGTGCAGCCTGAAGAAGCTTTTCCTTCTTTTCCGCTTCCACGGCCCTGTCTTCAAAGTTCCGGCAGCTTCTTCTTGTAAGCAACGTCTGCAGCATAAAATTATCCTCGCTCTCTCAATTGTAATATTTTCCCGTCGTCTCCATAAACTGGGGTTATTTTATATTTTATCATATTCCGCCGGCTGAAACAATAAACCGGGCGGAGCAGCGCCCGCATCCCATACTGGCGCCGGGCGGCCCGCCCCTCTCTCCCGCGCAGCCTGTCCCCATGTGCGGCCCCCTGTGGGAAGGGGCGGTCACACATGTTTTGTCGCCATATTTTAATTTGCCGGCAATCATAAGTATTTATCCCCTTCCATCCCGTTTGTTCCGTCCTCCCTTGCTACAAAAGCGCGTCCGCAAGCATATAAACCCCGAAAACAAACAACACGGCGGAAGCCGCCGCGGACAGCTTGTTCCTGGGGCTGCCATCCTGTTTTGCTTTTTTCAGGTTCTTGACCAGGTAGGCGGTGATGGTCATAAACATGAAAAATTTAAACGCCAGCATATGTCGCTGTACCTCCCAAATCCTTGGTTTTTCAGCCGTCCGGTACCGCCCCCGGCGGGCAGGGGACCGTCTTCCGGGGATGAAGGGCTTCCGCCCCCCGTGACCCTGCCTCGCTGCCCCAAGGGCGCGCCGCTCAGGTATAAAATTGGAGGCAGGTACAAATACCTGCCTCCAAAACCGCTTTATGAGCATTTGTCAAAATACGTGCGCGCTTTTCTCTTTCAAACGGTTTTTATTTGAGAATGTACTCCTGAACGCGCTCGGGGAGCTCGGAGGGATCGCAGGACACGGTGAAGACCAGTTCCACGTTGGAAACCAGCTTGGTAAGCTTGTCAACAAGGAGGGCAAAAGCTTCGTAGTCACGGCCGCCAATCTTGAGGGTGGCGTCCACGAAGATATGGGTGATGTCGTAGTTGCCGGCCATCAGCCCGGCCAGGAAGCCGTACAGCGCGTCAAAACCCTGGATGTCGTACTCGTCGGTGTCCACCAGGCGGGCCTTGTGGGTGATGTCATAGGTGAGTTTGAGGCCTTTTTCCAGACATACCACATTGCCCTTGGACTGAGTAACCGCATCGTTGCACATGGCGATGAGGGTCTTGGTCTTGCCGGAGCCTTTGTTGCCTACAATTAACTTAATCATATTAAGTCCTCCTTTGTATTTGAAAGCTTATGCTGTTTTGATGGGATCACCGTCATTTCAACTTTTCCAGCAGCTGCGCCCGCAGGTCCTCGTACCCCGGCTTGCCCAGCAGGGCGAACATGTTCTTCTTATACGCCTCCACGCCGGGCTGGTCAAAGGGGTTGACCCCCATCAGGTAGCCGCTGACGCCGCAGGCCTTCTCAAAGAAGTAAACCAGGTATCCATATTCCTCCTCCGAGGCGTCGGGGAGCTCCAGGATGATATTGGGGACGCCGCCCTGGGTGTGGGCCAGCACCGTGCCCTCCATGGCCCGGCGGCCGATGGCGGACATCTCCTGGCCGGACAGGAAGTTGAGGCCGTCCAGGTTTTCGGGGTCCTCCTCCACAAAGAAGTCCTCCCGGGGCTGCCGGATGTCCACCACGGTTTCAAAGAGGTTGCGGACGCCGTCCTGGATGTACTGGCCCATGGAGTGGAGGTCGGTGGAGAAGGTGACCGAGGCGGGGAAGACCCCTTTCTGGTCCTTGCCCTCACTCTCGCCAAACAGCTGCTTGAGCCATTCATTCATCATGGTGAAGGCCGGGTCGTAGGTGACAAAAACCTCTGTGGTCTTGCCCTTGCGGTAGAGGATGCTGCGCAGGGCCGCGTAGCGGTAGCAAGGGTTCTTACCGAGGTCGGGCTCGGCCAGCTCCCTCTCGGCCAGCTGCGCCCCGGCCAGGATCCGGTCCACATCGGCGCCGGAGACGGCTATGGGCAGCAGGCCCACCGCGGTGAGCACCGAGTAGCGGCCGCCCACGTCGTCGGGGATGACGAAGCTCTCCCAGCCTTCCCGGTCGGCCAGGGCCTTCAGGGTGCCCCGGGCCTTGTCGGTAGTGCAGTAGATGCGCTTTTTGGCGCCCTCCTTGCCGTATTTATCCTCCAGCAGCTTCCGGAAAACCCGGAAGGCCAGGGCCGGCTCGGTGGTGGTGCCGGATTTGGAGATGACGTTGACGGAGAAATCCTTGTCCTTGCACAGGGCAATGATCTCGCTGAGGTAGCCGCCGCTGAGGTTGCACCCGGCAAAGTAGATGTCGGGGGTATCCTTGGGGAGGCTGTTGTAGAAGGGGGAGCGGAGCAGCTCGATGGCTGAGCGGGCCCCCAGATAGGAGCCGCCGATGCCGATGACAACCAGAGCCTGGCTGTCGGCTTTGATCCGCTGGGCCGCGGCTTTGATCCGTTTAAGCTCCTCCCGGTCATGGCCGGAGGGGAGATGCACCCAGCCCAGATAGTCGCTGCCCGGGCCGGAGCCGTCTTCTACCTGGCGGGCCGCGGCAGCCACCAGGGGAGCCATGGCCTCCAGCTCATGGGGGGCCACAAAAGCGCCCAGGTGTTTTTCGTTAACGTGTACACTCATTGGTTCTCACCCTTTTCCTTTTCCCCCGAAAGGGGTTTTGGGAGTCCTTTGGGATTGTTCTTATTGTACCCTAAAAGCGTCTTGTTTTCAAGGTCATTTGTGTACATTTGTTAAATTTTTCCGGTTCAAAAAATAAATCTTCTGTGCAACATCACGGGCGGCACTTTTCGACAAAAACTGGTTTTCAGCCGCAGGCCAGCAGCACCCGGGTCAGGATGCCCAGCGCCCGGAAAAGGGTCATCTCATCCACCGCGGCTACGGTGCGGATGGGGTAGTCCATCACCCGTTCTCCGTCCACGCAGACGGCCACGCTTCCCACAATCTGGTCCTTTTCCACCGGGGCTTCCACCGACTCGTTGACGGTGACGTCCTGGGTGATCAGCTCCTGCTTGGCCTTCTCCACCACAAACCCCTCGGGCTGCTGGGTATAGACCTCCACCTGGCCGGCCACGCCGCCGGTGACCTTCATGGGCGCCAGGTTCTCCGGCGGGGCCAGCTTGGCCATGGTATAGTTGGCAAAGCCCCAGTCCAGCAGGGCCCGGGCGGCGGCAAACCGGTTGTCCGAGGTGTCCGCCCCCATGACCACCGCGATCAGCCCCAGCCCCTCCCGCTCCGCCGTGGCGGACAGGCAGCTGCCCGCGCCGTTGGTGGTGCCGGTTTTTAGCCCGGTGGCCCCTTGGTAGAAGCGGACCAGGCGGTTGGTGTTGACCAGCTGGGTGGCGCCGTCCCGCAGGCTGTCCATCCAGACGGTGCTGTAATTCTTGATCAGGGGATACCGCAGAAGCTCCCGGGACATGATGGCGATGTCCTCGGCGCTGCTGACATGCCCGGCGTTATCCAGGCCGGCGGCACACTTGAAAACGGTATTTTCCATTCCAAGCTCTTTGGCTTTGTCGTTCATCATCTGCACAAAGGCGGTCTCGCTGCCCGCCACGTACTCCGCCAGGCAGACGGTGGCGTCGTTGGCACTGGCGATAGCCGCGGCCTTAAGCAGTTCATCCACCGTCATCTCCTCCCCGGGCTTGAGCCAAATCTGGCTCCCGCCGAAGGAAGCGGCATTTTCGCTGCACGCCACTTTGTCCTGGAGGGTGATCTTCCC
>JAEXZK010000187.1 GCA_023451415.1 Bacillota bacterium
AATAAGTTATTTGACCCATTGTTTCTGGTCGCCGGACCAGCGGTTGACGCCGATGTCCTGAGGGACGGCACGCTGATAAATCTGATCCACATAGGGGAAGAGCTTGTCGGCCCAGGCCTTGGTCTCCTCGTACTTCTTCCAGAAGTCGGGGAGATAGGAACGGAGCTCCTCCAGAAGGGCCTTCTCGTCCACAGTGAGGATGCGCCCATCCTCCACGACCACCCGGCCGTCCACCATCACCTTGCGGATGGAGCTGCCGTTTTCGCAGTAGACCAGATGGTTGACAGGATCGTTGAGAGGGGTAAAGGCCGGGGTCAGGGTATCCAGCATCACCAGGTCCGCCCGCATCCCCACGTCCAGATAGCCGGTGTGGCCGTGCCGCCGCGCCGAACGTGCGCCGCCCTGGGTGGCGCAGGTCAGAACTTCCTTGGCGGTGGGCCACTGGTGGTAGTCGGGATGGGTCACCTTGTGCAGCAGCGCCGTCAGCTTCATCGCCTCAAAGATGCTCTGGGTGTCGTTGCTGCTCATGCCATCGGTGCCCAGGGCCACGTTGATCCCCGCATCCCGCAGCTTCCGGAAGGGCATGATCCCGCTGCCCAGCTTCAGGTTGCTGGCAGGGTTATGGACGACAGACACATGGTGGTCGCCCATGATCCGGATATCGTTGTCGCTCATCCATACCGAGTGAATGATGGTCAGTTTGTCGCTCATCACCCCAAGCTTCTCGATATGCTCGATGATGGAATCCCCGTTGTAGTACAGGGGCCCGGTGATGGACTGGAGCTTGGTCTCCAGGATGTGGGTGTGCATGGGCAGGTCGTACTTCTCGGAGAGCTTGTGCATCCCCAGGAAGAATTCGTCGGTGATACGCTGGGGGGCCACCGGGGCCAGCACCACGTTGAGCATCCCGCCCGGCTCATGCCACTTGGCGATCATCTCTTCCAGCAGGGCGTACAGCTCCTCACGGTTGGCCGCGGGCGGATACTGGTCCAGCATCTCCTTGGGCACCACCTCGGGGATATAGGGGATCTTGTCCTTCCACATCTTGTCGCAGAGGTTGGTGGTGACGCTGGCGCGCATCCCCAGGTCCTTGTAGGCCTCCATGACTGCGTCGATGCCGGGAAGGGTGGAAGCGGGGTACTCGGAGGCGTCGTCCTGGGCCAGGGTAACGCCGGACTTGATCATCTCGATGGCGCCCAGCATGGTGCGCAGGTAGATGAAGCGCTCGGAGAAGGGCCCGTACTTGAGGGTGGGGTAGGTGTAGAGCATCCAGAGCTCCAGGGGCATATTGTCGGTCATACCCTTGAAGATGTTCTCGTCCGAATGGAGGTGGGCGTTGCAGAGGCCGGGCATGATGAGCATGTCCTTGGCGTCGATGACCTCGGCATCCTCGCACTTGAGGCCCGGGCCCATGGCGGCAATATTATTGCCGTCGATGAGAAGATCTGTCCTGGTGGGTTCCAGCTCCTTCCCCACCAGCACTGTGCCGTTCTTGATTAGCTTTTTCATGGTATCAAACCTACTTTTTTGTTATGATGATGCGGAAGGAAAAGGGAGCGGGGGTTAGGACCAGCCAATGACGTTGGCGACCACCAGGAGAGCGCCGGCCACCACCAGCCAGATGATCTGCAGAGGAATCTCGAACTTGGCCCATTTTTCCCACTTGACGCCGGCCACGGCCAGAGTGGCCATAAAGTAGCCGGAAGTGGGGAAGATGATGTTGGACAGGCCGTCGCCGAACTGGTAGGCCAGAATGGCGGTCTGACGGGTGACGCCGATGAGGTCGGCCAGAGGCGCCATGATGGGCATGGTGAAGAGAGCCTGCCCGCTGCCGCTGGGGATAAAGAAGTTGATAAAGAACTGGATGATAAGCATGCCCAGGACATTAATGGCACTGGGAAGGCCGCCGATGAGCTGTGCCAGGCCATGGATAATGGTATCGATGATGTTGCCCTGTGTCATAATAACTACGACACCGCGGACAACGCCGCAGATCAGAGCGCCATGGAGCATCCCCTGGAAGCCTGCGTCAAAGGTTTCAGCCACTTGGCTGGGCTTTAGTTTGACAAGGAAGGCCACCACAAAGGCCATGATCAGGAAGTAGCCGCCGATTTCTACCATGCCCCAGCGGTAGAAGAGGACGCAGACCATCATGCCCACGAAGAGGAGAACGGTGATGAGCGCGGCGATCTTCTGCTGGGAGGTGGCTACAAAATCGCCTTTGTTTTCTTCGGCCAGCTGCTGCCGCTTGATGATGTCCTCGTCGTAGGTAAGGCTGGACTGGGGGTTGGCCTTGACGCGGCGGGCATACCGGATGACATAGACGGCCGCCACGGCGGTAATAACGCAAAAAACGATGAAGCGGTAACCCATGCCGGAGAAGCGGGGCAAGCCGGCAATCTCCTGGGCGATACCCACAGTGAAGGGGTTGGCCATAGCGCCTATGTAGCCGGAGATAGTGCCGCAAAGGGCAATGGCGGTAGCCGTGATGGTATCATATCCCAGCTTGAGCATTACAGGAATCAGGATGGGCACATAAACGATGGCCAACTCGGGGGTGTCGATGAAAGCGGCGATAAGGCCGAAGGTGTAAAGCAGGACGGGGACGATGAGCAGTGAACGCTTGGCAAAAGCTTTGACTAGGAGTGAGGCGCCCACTTCGATGACACCACTGCGCTTGAGGACCTCAAAGAGACCGCCGATGGTGAGAATTGCAAAAATCAGGTCGTTGGCTTCCCGCAGACCAATGGGGATGGATTTGAAAACATCAAAGATACTGACAGGAGTCTGCTCCACTCGCGTGTAGGAATCGGGGTCGATCATCATGCGCCCGTTGGGGCCAGGCACCTGAGTATACTGTCCGGCGGGAATGACATAGGTCAACACCGCCATGATGCAGATGATAATAAAGATCATTACATAAATATGGGGCAGGGCAAATTTGGAAGCTTTTTTCTCAACGGTTTTTTCCATAAACTACTTCTCCTCACAGTTTATTCCGGCGGGAGCTACCCGCCTGCCACCATCACAATTGCGC
>JAEXZK010000221.1 GCA_023451415.1 Bacillota bacterium
TTGCTTCTGCGCCTTCCAGGCGCACCTGGAGCTCCTCCGGCAACAGCCGCTGCTGGATGGGCTGAGCGGGCTGAACAGGCTGGGCCGGTTTGGGGGCGGTGGCGGGAGCCGGTACAGCGGGCCGGGGCTTTTGCTCCTCTCTCAAGGAGGACTGATACAGCCTTTGGAGTCCATCGTCCCTCAGGGGCATGGATGCGGCCGGCCCCGGGGCCAGCTTTCGCGGCGCGGGCGAGAGCGCAAACTCCTTTAGCGGCCGCTCCGGCTTTTTTTCCTCTCCAAACTTCCTGTATTCTTCCGCGGTCATCCGCTGGGGCGGCTTTGCGGGCTTTGCCTGAGGGGGTATGGGCTTGCTGGGCAGAAAAACCTCCGCCCTTCCGGCATAGCTTCGGCTTGTATCCGCCGCCTGTACGGTATTGTCCAGCTTGGCAAGGGCACCCTTGCAGGCATGGTACACCCCGTCAAAGAGTACCCGCTCGTCGGAAAGCTTTACCTCCAGCTTGGCGGGATGGACATTGACGTCCACCATGCCGTATGGCAGCGTCACATTAAGGACGCACCCGGGGAATTTGCCGCCCATGATGCTGTTCCGGTAGGCCTCCTCCAGGGCGGAGAGCATGGTCACGCTGCGGACATACCGACCGTTAATGAAAAAATGCTCCATGCTGCGGCTGGCCCGGGATTTTTCCGGCTTGGTGATCAGCCCCGAGACTGTCATCCCCCCCTGGGAGCTTTCCACCGGGAGGAGGCTTCCGCCGAAATCGGCGCCGTAAACGGCATAAACCGCCGAAAGCAGCTTGCCGTCCCCGGGGGTGTGAAGCTTCATCTGCCCCTCCCGGATCAGCTTGAAGGAGACCTCGGGGTGGGAAAGAGCCAGGCGGTCCAGGAGGGCGGCGATGGCGTTGCCCTCGGTGACGTCCTTTTTTAAGAACTTCATCCGCGCCGGGATGTTGTAAAAGATATCCTTGACCAGGATGGTGGTGCCGGTGGGGCACCCGGCTTCTTCTATCCCCCCGGGCTCCCCGCCGGAAACGGCGTACCGGGTGCCGAGAGGTTCTTCCGCCGTTTTGGTGAGCAGTTCCACATGGGCCACCGCCCCAATGGAGGCCAAAGCCTCCCCCCGGAAGCCCAGGGTACCGATGCAGTAGAGGTCCTCCTGGGCGGCCACCTTGCTGGTGGCGTGGCGGAGAAATGCCTTTGGCACATCCTCCCGCAGGATGCCGCAGCCGTTGTCGGTGACCCGGATGTAGCGGATGCCGCCGTTCTGGATTTCCACCGTCACAGCCGAGGCCCCGGCGTCGATGGCGTTCTCCACCAGCTCCTTTACCACGGAGGAAGGGCGTTCGATGACCTCCCCGGCGGCGATGAGCTCCGCTGTTTTCTTATCCAGGACATTGATCCTTGCCACTGGCTTTCCCTCCCTGCGGCTTTCCGTCTGTTCGTTTTCTATCGGCTTCTATTTGATGATCTTTTTCAGTTCATACAGGAGGTTCAGCGCCTCCAGGGGGCTGATGGTGTTGACGTCCGTCTCCCTGAGCCGCTTCTTTACCAGCTCCAGCCCCTCGTCCACAAAGAACATCTGCTGGGCGCCGTCCTCTTCCCGTTTTTTGGCCCGGGTGGTGATTTTGGCGTCCTCCACCGTCCGGCCCGCCTCCAGGTCCTTGAGCACCTCAAAGGCGCGGCCGATGATCCATTGAGGGATGCCCGCCAATTTGGACACCTCGATGCCGTAGCTGTCATCCACCCCGCCGGGAAGTATCCGGCGCAGGAAGGTGATCTCCTCCCCGCGCTTCTTCACCGCCACGTTGTAGTTCTTGACGCAGGGGATGGTGCTCTCCAGCACCGTCAGCTCATGGTAATGGGTGGCAAAAAGCGTCTTGGCTCCCAGCCGCTTCTTGTCGGCGATATATTCGATGACCGCCCGGGCGATGCTCATTCCGTCAAAGGTGGAGGTGCCCCTGCCGATCTCGTCCAGGATCAGCAGGCTCTTGCTGGTGGCATGCCGGAGGATGGAGGCCACCTCGCTCATCTCCACCATAAAGGTGGATTGGCCGGTGGACAGGTCGTCCGACGCCCCAACCCGGGTAAAGATGGCGTCCACGATGCCGATTTTGGCGTACTTGGCGGGGACAAATGAACCGATCTGTGCCATCAGGGTGATGAGGGCCACCTGGCGCATATAGGTGGATTTACCCGCCATATTGGGGCCGGTGATGACGGCGATCTGATTTTCGCCGTTGTCCAGCCGGGCGTCGTTGGGCACAAAGGGCACCCCGCTGAGGATCTCCTCCACCACCGGATGCCTGCCGTCGGTGATGACGATCTCGTCCGAGACGTCAACGATGGGCCGGACATAGCCGCTGCGCAGGGCCACGGTGGCAAAGCTGCAAAGGACGTCCAGCTTGGCTACTGCCGCCGCTGTGGTCTGGATGCGGGAAAGCTCCCCGCTGATCCCCTCCCGCACCTCTTCAAAGATGCGGGCCTCCAGTTCGATGATCTGCTGCTGCGCCCCCAGGACTTTGGCCTCCAGGTCCTTGAGCTCCTGGGTGATGTACCGCTCGCAGTTGGCCAGGGTTTGCTTGCGGATATACTCGTCGGGCACCAGGTTCAGATAGGACCGGGTGACCTCTATGTAGTAGCCAAAAACCTTGTTGTAGCCGATTTTCAGGTTTTTGATGCCGGTTTTTTCTTTTTCGGTGGCCTCAATGGAGGCGATGATCTCCTTGGTGTGGTCGGAGGTGTAGCGAAGGTCGTCCAGCTGCTGGTCGTAGCCCTGACGGATGACGCCGCCGTCCTTGAGGGTAATGGGCGGTTCGTCGCATATGGACCGGGCGATCAGCCCGCAGACGTCCCCCAGCTCGTCGATTTTGGAATAAATCTCCTGAAGGTCGTCGCACCGCACCTCTCCCAGCATCCCTTTGAGGGCGGGAAGCTTGTCCAACGTGGCCCCCAGGGCGGTAAGGTCCCGGGGGGTGGCGTTGCCGTAGACGATCTTGGTCATCAGGCGCTCCATGTCGTAAACGCCGCCCAACTGGGCCGTCACCTGGGAGGTAAGGATGCTGTTCTGGGTCAGCTCCTCCACGGCGTTGAGCCGCCGGGTGATGACCCCTGCGGAAAGGAGGGGCCGCTCGATCCAGGCCTTGACCAGCCGCTTGCCCATGGAGGTCTTTGTCTTGTCCAAAACCCACAGCAGGGTTCCTTTCTTTTCCCGGGCGCGCATGGTTTCAGTGAGCTCCAGGTTCCGCCTGGCGGTGACGTCCAGCTGCATATACTGGCGCTCAGAATAAAGGCTGACCGTCTGGATGCGTTCCAGGCCCGTGCGCTGGGTCTCCCCCAGATAGGCCAGCAGGCCCCCCAGGGAGGCCGTGGCCAGAGGCATATCCTCCAGCCCCAGATCCATCAGGCTCTTGGCACGGAACTGCCGGAGCACCGCCGCTTGGGATTCCCGAGGCCCATAGGCCTCATCGTCCACAAGGTCGGCGGTGCAGCAGAGCTTGTCCCGGATAAAGTCCGCCGCTTCCCTCCGGTCCAGAAAAGCGGAGTTGAAAATGATCTCGTTTGGCTGGAATTTGGCCAGCTCCCCAATGAGCTTGCTGTCGTCCCCGCCGGGGAGCTGGGTGACGTTCATCTCGCCGGTGGAAATGTCTCCAAAGGAGAGCCCCACCCCTTCCTCCATCCAGTAGATGGAGCAGATATAGTTGTTCTTGCCCTCGTCCAGCATACTGGACTCCACAAGGGTGCCGGGAGTGACCACGCGGATCACGTCCCTTTTGACCATCCCTTTGGCAAGGGCCGGATTTTCCAGCTGTTCGCAGATGGCCACCTTATAGCCCTTCTTGATCAGCCGTGCAATATAATTTTCCACACTGTGGTGGGGGACGCCGCACATGGGCGCACGCTCGGGCAGGCCGCAGTCGCGTCCTGTGAGGGTTAGTTCCAGTTCCTTGGACGCGAGGACCGCGTCGTCAAAGAACATCTCGTAAAAGTCCCCCAGGCGGAAGAACAGCAGATGATCCTTGTGCTTGTCTTTCAGCTCCATATAATACTGCATCATGGGGGAAAGCTGGCTTCTGTCAACAGGCTGGGTCATCCTGTTCTCCTCCTCGTCATGCTCTTGGGCCGGCCATGCCGGCGCCGGTGGATCAGTGGCAGCCGGAGCAGCCGGAGCAGTCTCCGCCGCAGGAGACTTCTTCCTCCACGGTGTAGGGATCCTCGCCGTTGGCGGAGCACACCAGGATCTGCTGGACAAAGTTGAGGGTGCGGTCCAGTTCATTCTTGGTGGTGTTAAAGGCGGCCATGCTGGGCCGCTGCATGATCTTTGCGTAAAGGTCCCGTACTTCTTCGTTGAGGGCGGCCAGCTTGTCGGTATCCCGCTCCTCCTTCTGAACTTCGGTGCTGAGGCTGATCTTTTTGAGGTTAAACTCCCCGATCATGTCCTGAAGCTCCTTGTCCTCGTCCGCCACGGTTTTGGCGGCATGATAAGCCACATACTCGTCACATTCCTGGAGCTTGGCTCCCATGTCCCTTGCCAAAGCGATGATATCCATTTGATAATCC
Source organism: Bacillota bacterium (assembly GCA_023451415.1). GTDB lineage: Bacteria > Bacillota > Clostridia > Oscillospirales > Ruminococcaceae > Angelakisella. Next base: position 4,555 of record JAEXZK010000221.1, read on the forward strand.
TCCAAATTTTTGTATTTTTATATCAGGGGCTACTTGAAAAACAACTCCCAATTTCTTTTTGTGTTCCCACCGAAAAATCAGAATTTAACTGCGCGAAACTAAAAGTTTCTGTTCTTTTACATAATCCAATTTAACTTAATTGGATAAATGTCTATCACAAAATGCTCTCTCTGTATGTTTGTGCTTGGATATGAGGTTGCAATCCCTAATTCTACATTACCGATTTTCTTTACCAATTCACCAGATATTTTACCAAACACGACATATTGACATACGCAATAC
>JAEXZK010000259.1 GCA_023451415.1 Bacillota bacterium
GCGTGATCCTGCTGCTGGCGGTGCCCGGGGCGGGCAAAACCACGGTGCTGGCGGCCCGGACAGCGGGCCTCCTGGTTAACAGGGGCGTCCCGGCGGAGAGGATCCTCACCCTTACCTTCAACCGGGAGTCGGCCCGTGACATGGAGAAGCGATGGGACCGCCTCTTTGGCGGGCTGGATCTGCCCCGGCCGGCCTTTTCCACCATCCACAGCTTTTGCTACGGCCTGCTCAGGGAATACGCCTCCCTCCGGGGCGCACAGGTGCCCCGCCTTCTGGAAGGGGAGGGAGAAGGGGCCAAAAGCCGGATCATCACCGATATTTACCGCCGCCGCACCGGCCAGTTCCTCACCGACGACCGCCTCAGCGATCTGCAAAACGCCATGGGCTACTGTGTCAATATGCGCCTTTCCCCGGAAGAAGCCAGGAAGCTGGACCGCCGGACAGAGGGCTTTTCCGCTGTTTTTGAGGAGTATACCGCCTATAAGCGGCAGCATGAGCTGATGGATTTTGACGATATGCTCCTCTTTGCCTGCACCGCCCTTGCACGCAGCGCCGCCCTCCGGGAGAGGATATCCCAGAGATATACCCACATCCAGGTGGACGAGGCCCAGGATACCTCAAAGATCCAGCATGAGATCCTGGGACAGATCTGCCGGGGGAACCTTTTCCTGGTGGGGGATGAGGACCAGAGCATCTATGGTTTCCGGGGGGCGTGGCCCCAGGGGCTCACGGAATTTTTCAAGCGGTGGCCGGAGGGGACCCTCCTCAAGCTGGAGCGCAACTACCGCAGCACCGGCGCCATTGTGGAAGGCGCCGCCCGCCTCATCGCCGGGAACAGGGACCGGTACCCCAAGGCCACGGAGACGCCCCGGCAGCGGGGGGCGGATATCGCAATACATACCGGGCTGGACATTGAGGAAGAATATGAGAAAATCGCCGGGAGCCTGTGCGCCCTGAAGCCGGGGGAGACCTGCGCCGTCCTCTACCGCACCACCCACTCGGGGCTGCTGCTGGCGGCCATCCTGCGGGAGCGGGGGATACCCTTTTTCTCCCGGGAGGCCCGGCTGGGTTGGGCGGGGGACATGGTCGTCCGGGATGTCAGCGGCCTGATGCGCCTGGCCTGCGACCCGGCGGATAAGAAGCTTTTCGGCCAGCTTTACTTTAAGCTGGGCTGCGCCATCCCCCGCTCCGCCGCCGAGGCGGCCCTGGCCGGGGCCCAGGGGGACATCCGGCGGTGGATGATGGACGAGCTGGACTGGCCCTCCAAGAACACCGGGCGGCTCAGCTACGCCCGACGGACCCTTCTGGGGATGCGGGGCAGACCGTCCCTTGCCCAGGTGGACGACATCATCCTGAAGCTGGAGTATCTCCGGGCTTTGGATAAAAAGGGGGTGGGCGGGTATCCCTTTAACACCTACGCCCAGAAGCTGGCGGTGGTCCGTGGCATTGCGGCGCGGCGCCCGGACCCCGGGGAGTTCCTGGAACAGCTGGCCCGTGGGGAAGAAGCCCTGGCCAGCCCGGGCCCGGCGGCGGTGACCCTGTCCACCGTCCATTCGGCCAAGGGGCAGGAATTTGACCGGGTGATTATCGCCGACGCCCTGGACGGCATTTTCCCGGCCTCCGACGCCATTGAGGCAGCCGCCCTGGATGACGGCGCGCCCCTGGAGGAGGAGACGCGGCTTTTTTACACGGCCATGACCCGGGCCAGAAACTGTCTGGAAATCTATGCGCCCGCCCGGGGGCTGGGCCGGAGCCTGGACCCTTCCCGGTTCCTGGGGGCGGTGATGGGGGAAGAAGCGGGAAACGCCGCTCCCGGACGCCAGGTGACCCACTCTTACTTTGGCGCCGGGCGGATTCTGGAGACCGACCCGGTGCGGGGGACCTTCACCGTGGCCTTCCGGACCGCCGGGGTCAAAACCTTCGGCTTGGAAAGCCTGGAAGACCCGCGGCTGTTCCAGACCTTGTAGGGCGGGGGCGGATTTATGGCGGGAGTGTGAACAATCGTTAAAATGTTGTAAAAGCCATGGAAGCGCCCGCGGCCATATGGTATACTGTTCCCTGTTAAGAAAGCCGCAACACATAAGCCTCAAAGGACCCGGGCCTCCGTGCGGGCGGGTCCTGCCTATCCTGGAATCGCACGGAGAAACGGAGCCTAATCTGTGAAAAAACTGAAAAAGAGCAAAACGCTTTGCCTCCTGCTCACCACACTGCTGGTGGCGCTGTATGTGTTTGTCAATTCCCAGAACCTAAATCCCCTTTACGGTGACGGGGCTGTTTTCTGGGCGTCGGTGATCACCATTTATGTCCTGGTGTGGTGCTTCCTGACCCTGGGAGAAATTTTTATTTCTGTCACAGTGGGGGAGGCGTCTGTCCCCAAGATGAAGCTGCCCAAGGCGGCGATTGCGGCCATTGCCATTCCATGGGCTTATGTGGCTGTGATGATGGTCATTTCCTCGCCCATCGTCAGCTTCGGCCAATACCGCAGCCAGCTGGGGGATCCGGTGGTGCGGACCTTTTCCAGCGATATGCAGGCGGTGGACCTGGCAAAGCTCCCCATCGTGGACAAGGAGCTGGCCGCCAAGCTGGCGGACAAAAAGCTGGGCGAGCGGCCTTCCCTGGGCAGCCAGGTGATGCTGGGAGAGCCCACTATCCAGATGGTAAACGATGAGCTGGTATGGGTGGTCCCCCTCCACCACTCCGGATTTTTCAAATGGCTGACCAATATGGACGGCACCCCCGGGTATGTGGTGGTATCCGCCACCAACGCCAACGAAGTGGAGTATGTAGAGAACTATAAGATCAAATATCAGCCGGGGTGCTATCTTCTGGATGACCTGCTCCGCCATACCCGGTTCAGCGGCGGGCTCTTCCAGGGGCTCACCGACTATTCCTTTGAGCTGGACAACACGGGCCGGCCCTATTGGGTTGTCACCACCTACAAGAACACCGCGGGCTTTGCCCTGCCCGAGGCCACAGGGGTCATCCTGGTGGACGCCGCCACCGGGGAAAGCACCACCTACACCATTGCCACCCTGCCGGACTGGGTGGACCGGGTCCAGCCCGAGGATATCGTCCTCCAGCAGATCAACAACAAGGGCGAATATGTCCATGGTATCTTTAACTTTGCCAACAAAGATAAATATGAGGCTTCTGACGGTGAGATCATCGTTTACAACGGCGGGAGGTGCTACCTTTTTACCGGCCTTACCAGTGTGGGCAGCGACGAGAGCGCCATCGGTTTTATGATGATCGATATGGTCACCAAGGAGCCCTATCTTTACCAGATGGCGGGCGCCACCGAATATGCCGCCCAGCAGTCCGCCGAGGGCAAGGTGCAGCATCTGGGATACAGGGCGGCCTTCCCGCTGATCATCAACGTCAGCGGCCAGCCAACCTATTTTATGCCCCTTAAGGACAAGGAGGGCCTTATCAAGCAGTACGCCATGGTCTCCGTCACCAACTATTCCATCGTGGGCACCGGAGAGACTGTGTCGGCGGCCATCAGCGACTATCAGCGGGGCCTGAGCGGGGACAGCTCCATCGACCTCAGCGGCGGCGTGGAGGAGACTAAGTTCACCGGCACGGTGAGCAGGATCGCCTCTGAGCTCAGCGGAACAGAAACGGTCTACAAGCTGATCCTGGAGCAGAAGCCCGGCGTGATCTTCACCCTCCCCGCGTCCCTCAGTGATCAGCTGGCCCTCACCATGCCCGGGGACCGGGTGACCCTGGAATATCTGGACACCGGGGATGCCTCCCTGCGGTGCTCTGCCTTCCGCAACGCGACCATTGGCTAAAAGAGTATTTTGGCGCCGCCGCCCAGGAACTTTGCCCCGGCGGCGGCGCCTTTTTCGCTCAGAATAGATTTATTTGCATGTTGGCCGTAAATATGGTTGACAAAAGAAGGGTTTTTTGATAAAATAATCATCGTCGCTTGAAGTGACTCACTTCCTGCGGGTGTAGTTCAATGGTAGAATTCCAGCCTTCCAAGCTGGTTACGTGGGTTCGATTCCCATCACCCGCTCCATGATCCCCACCTGCGTGGGGTTCCTCGTGCGCCAGTAGCTCAGCTGGATAGAGCAACTGCCTTCTAAGCAGTAGGCCAGGGGTTCGAGTCCCTTCTGGCGCGCCAATCAAAGATTTTTCCGCGCCGGTTCCGGTGATGTGCCGCCAAAGGCAGATTGCTGAAAGGAATTTTGGCCTGTACAATATGCTGCCGGTATATTGGCTTGGCTGATTTTGGCTTCTGGCGCTAGAATGTTTTTAACGCGTTGTAATGATGCGTCAAAATATGGTGGGTATAGCGCAGCTGGTTAGCGCGCCAGATTGTGGCTCTGGAGGTCGTGGATTCGAATTCCACTATCCACCCCAAATGAAGAAACAGGGATTTGGTGAAAGAGGTCAAGCTCTTGACCGGTCCCTGTTTCTCTGTATAATGGGCTGTCGCCAAGCGGTAAGGCACAGGACTTTGACTCCTGCATCCCGCTGGTTCGAATCCAGCCAGCCCAACCATGAAAGCCCTGTAAAATGGCTGCTTTAGCCGTTCTACAGGGTTTTTGATTTTTGCGCTGTAATTCTTAGAATGCTGATAAATTCCAATAAAACATATCTTTATATCGTATAAATGTCGTACAAAATGGGTCTGTGAATATATCACAGACCCATCTTTTTTCTTAGTACGTCCAGATTGTTGTGGACATAGATTTTTGTTGTAATGCCGATATCAGAGTGACCTAAAACCTTTTGGATGGTGTAAACATCGGCGCCTTTTGTTCGGAGCAAAGTGCCATAGGTGTGGCGGAGCTCATGTGGGGTTACATACGGGATATACAGCCACTTGCAGATCGCTCTCATTCTTGCGGTATAATTTTTGGAGTATCCGGCCGGCATCATAAACCCACTGCCTTTTCCATTTACAGCATAACCATCTCCGTAGTTTTCCCGCAAATAGCCATACAGGGAATCAGAGATCGGTATGTAACGAATGCTGGAGATGATTTTGAATCCCCCAATAC
>JAEXZK010000031.1 GCA_023451415.1 Bacillota bacterium
GTGTGGGGCGGCTTCCGCAGCCGCCTTCTGACCATCATCACCGCATCCTGCGGCATGGGCCTGGCCTTTGTGGGCCTGGGGCTTTTCCGCAGCTTTTGGCTCTACCTGTGCGCCATGCTGGCCGCCGGCGTGTTCATGCCCTTTATCAACACCGCCGCGGTGGTGCTGATCCAGGAGCATGTGGAGGAACAGATGATGGGACGGGTCTTTTCCATTATCCAGATCATTTCTTCCGCCGTCATGCCTTTGGCTATGCTGGTCTTTGGCCCCTTGGGGGATATGGTCCCCATCGAAAGCATCCTGGTGGGCACCGGCCTTTGTTTTGTGGCCATGACGCCCATCGTCCTGCGCTGGCGGGTAAATCTGCGCAAAAAATTGGGAGAGGACATCTAGTCCCCTCCCTGTGTCCGGGGCCTTCCATTCCAGGGGGCCCCGGTTTGCTTTATCTTTTGGATGGAACGCGCATCGCGGCCAGGGCACCAGCCCCCTCCATCATCCCCCGGTCGGTGACGTCGATCATCAGCCATCTGGCTCCGTTAAAGGGCTGGGTCCGGGCATACAGCTCCCCGATCCGCGGGTCCAGAGCGCCCAGCAGCAGCTCCGCTCCCTGGGCCTCCCTGGCTCCCACAGATATTAGGCAGGTAAAGGCCGCGGGGCCCGGCAGCAACGGATACAGGGTACAGATTCCGCGGCCTCCCCGGCGGTATTTGACATTCCAACCCGGTGCCCCGCCGCACCGGCTGTATTCGATCCGGGGCGGCGTTCCGCACAGCTCCCCCATACAGGCGCAAAATTCATCCCAAAGGGGGGAGCCGACACACGCCCCGATCTCCTCCAGGGTTGGCTGCCGGTCCTGGGGGAAGATTTCTTTCCAGTCCATGGCTTTTCTCCTTTCAATACCGCCCTAGGGGAAAAGGCTCAGCTGCTGGAACTGATAGCCCCCCTGATATCCGTGGATAATGTCCCGCATCTGATAGAGCAGGCCCCTGTCCCGGCACTCCTGGGTAAAGATTTCCCAAAGCTCCCGGGCCCGGGGGCTCATGCACTGGTACCGTTCCCCGTACCGCCCGATATACTTTGTGGAAAGCCCCTCCCCGGGGAAGAGTTCCTCCAGCCGGCGGAGATACCACTCCCGCTGGCCCGGCCGCATGGTCATCCCCAGCATGGGGTAGATGAACCGCGCGCCGCTGTCCCCAGCCCGGCGCACCACCTCCCGGATCTGCTCCGGGCTGTCCTCCAGGAAGGGGAGCACCGGCATCAGCAGCACCCCGGAGAATATCCCCCGGCGGCTCAGCTCCTCCAGGGCCGCCAGGCGGCGGCTGGGGGAAGGCGCTCCCGGCTCCACCCTGGCCGCAAGGGCGTCGTCTGCAGTGGTGACGGTGAGCTTGCATATAACCGGCGCGTGGCGAGCGATCTCCCCCAGGACGTCGGCGTCCCGGAGGATGAGGTCGCTTTTTGTGGCTATGGCAGCGCCAAAGCCGTAGGCCGCCACCAGCTCCAGCCCGTGGCGGGTCAGCTCCAGCTCCCGTTCAAAGGGATTGTAGGGGTCGCTCATGGCTCCGGTGGCCACCACCCCGGGGTTCACCTTGCGGCGCAGGTCATCCCGGATGATCCGCAGGGCATCCGCCTTGGCCCGCACCCTGTCAAAATCCTCCACATGGTAGCAGTCGCTGCGGCTGTCGCAATAGATGCACCCGTGGCAGCAGCCCCGGTAGATATTCATGTTGTATTGGGCGCCAAACCAGGCTGTGGACTTGTTGCGGATGACGATGGTCTTGGCGGGAACATATTCCATGGGACGCCTCCTTGGGATTTTTCCGCAGGCAGCTCAGCCCTTTCTCCAGCGCTTGAGCTGGGGGAACCAGCCGCCCAAAGCCGCACGGGCTGCGGCCTCATCGGGGAAGCGGCCTGCCTTCACCTCCAGAGGGGCGCAGAAGCCGATCATCTCCTCCATGGTGCACTGGGCGGTAAAGGCACCGTCCTTGTAGCAGTAGACACAGTAGTCTTCACTTCTGCTGCCATCGGCCTCTGTTCCCTGCATCTCCTCCCGGGTCATGGGCATGCCGCAGCTTTGGCAGAACTGCATATCTTTCATTTCATCCATTGTGAGCCATCCTTTCCTTTGTTGGTGGCTCCATCATACCAGACAAAACCGGACACTATCTGTCATGTTTTTTCATACCGGACCAGAATGGCCCCGGCCCGGCGGAGCAGCTCCTCCCGCACCCCGGGAGGCGAAAGGACTTCCACCTGGTCCCCAAAGGACAGCAGGAAGCCGTAGACCCAGTCGTCCTCCGGGTAGGCGACGGTCATGCGGATGCCCCCATCCTCCTGAGGGGATAGGTATCGGGGATCAAAATTATCATAAAGCCGATAGGCTGCCTGGGGGGCAAAGCACAGTTCCAGCTCCACCATCGGCGGGCCGGGCGCTTCCCCCGGGCCGTCCAACACCGGCGGCGGCCCGGGCGGGGGCGGAAAATGCTCCTCCGTCAGCACGGCCCCGGTCATCCGCTGGACCTTATAGGTCCGGTAAGCCCCCTTCTCCGGGTGCCAGCCCTGGAGATACCAGCTCCCGCCCTTGAAGGAGAGCTTCACCGGGCAGGT
>JAEXZK010000055.1 GCA_023451415.1 Bacillota bacterium
AACCGGTATAATAACTGTTTTGCAGCTATTATACCACAAAATCTGTCAAATGAAAGGGAAAAGAGAATGTAAAATGAAAAAACCCCGGGGCGGTTTGCCCCGGGGAAGGGATGGTGCGTCACTGATCTTCCAGCTTGCGGATGGCCTCCCGGACACGACGGAGGGACTCCTCCCGGCCCAGAACGGCGCAAAGCTCGATGCCGCCGCCGGGGGTGAACTGCTTGCCGCTGACCGCCACCCGCAGGGGCCACAGGAGCCAGCCGTTTTTGACCTCCATTTTGGCGATGAGCTGGAAAAGGGCCTCATGAATGACGGGAGCGGAGAATTCCTCCAGCCCTTCCAGGACGGGCAGCGCCGCCCGCAGGGCTTCCAGAGAGGTCTCAGGGGTGGTCTTCATCTTTTTGCTGACAAAAAGGTCCACAGGGTACTCGGGCACGGCGTCAATGAAGTCCACCTGCTCGGGGATGTCGCTGAGGACTTCGCACCGGGCCTGGAGGACGGTGGACAGCTCCCGCAGATCGGCGGTCTCGCTCTTTACCGTCTGGCGTATCCAGGGCAGGGCCGCGTCATAAAAGGCCTCGGGGCTGAGGGCCCGAATGTACTCGCCGTTGATGTACCGTAGCTTCTGGGGGTCAAAGATGGCGGGGGATTTGGAGATGCCGGAGATATCAAATTCCTGGATGAGCTCATCCAGGGTGAAGATCTCCCGGTCACCCTTGGGGGACCAGCCCAGCAGGGCGATATAGTTGAGGACCGCGTCCTTGAGGTAGCCCTTGGCGATAAGGTCCTGATAGGAGGCGTCGCCGTTGCGCTTGGAGAGCTTGGAGGTGGCGTCCTTCATCACCGGGGCGCAGTGGATGTAGACGGGGACCTCCCAGCCAAAGGCCTCGTAAAGGAGGTTGTATTTGGGCGCGGAGGAGAGGTACTCGTTGCCCCGGATGACATGGGTGATGCCCATGGTGTGGTCATCCACCACGTTTGCAAAGTTGTAGGTGGGCATGCCGTCGGCCTTGATGAGGACCTGGTCGTCCAGGGAGGAGCATTCCACAGTGATGTCCCCAAAGACCTCGTCGTGGAAGGTTACGGTACCCTCCTCGGGCATTTTCTGACGGATGACATAGGGGACGCCGGCGTCCAGCTTGGCCTGCACCTCCTCGGGGGTCAGGCGGCGGCAGTGGCCGTCGTACTTGGGAGCCATGCCGGAGGCCTGCTGGACAGTGCGCACCTCCTCCAGCCGCTCCTTATCGCAGAAGCAGTAGTAGGCCGCGCCCTTTTCCACCAGCTGGAGAGCGTAGTCCTTAAACATGCCCATCCGCTCGCTCTGAACATAGGGCCCCACCGGGCCGCCGATGTCCGGACCCTCGTCCCAGATGAGGCCGGTCTCCCGCAGGGTGTTGTAGATAACGTCCACAGCGCCCTCCACATACCGTTCCTGGTCGGTGTCCTCGATGCGCAGGATAAAATCGCCGCCCTTGGACTTGGCCATGAGGTAGGCATAGAGGGCCGTGCGCAGGTTGCCCACATGCATATAGCCGGTGGGGCTGGGAGCAAAGCGGGTGCGTACCTTAGTAAACTCCATGATTTTGATAACCGTCCTTTACTGTATAAATGCCTGTTTGAATCAGTCTATCCCTTATACTACCGCCCCGGGGGGAGGCTTGTCAAGACAGAGAGAGGCGAGGGGGAGGATTTTGCGGCGGAAAGCCCCGGAAGGGGGCGAAAGTTGGCGGACGAAAGGCCTGTGCGGCCCGTCCATCTGACAAAATCTGCCCGGGGAGGATGATAAGATGAAAACACCCCCCAAAAGGGAACGTACTAGTGTATGTGTCATATCTTCAAATTATACTATAAGTATATAATATATTAAAATAAACGATTTAATGTAACGGGGTGAGCGCATGAACAACAGGGCAGAGATCACAGGACTGAAAATGTCCGACCGCATCGCAGGCGCGCTGCGGGGCGGCAGCTACCCGGTCCTCAGCCTTTATTATGCCGCGGGAGGGCTGGTGCTGTCCCTGTCCCGCATCATAGGCGGCCTGTCCCCCTTTGGGGTGGCCTACACGGCCGCGGTACCCTTTCGCTTCACCCTGCCGGCCACCCTTGGGGTGATCCTGGGATATCTCCTCTGCGGCGGCATGTCCCAGTGCTACCGGTATGTGGGGGCTGTGCTCCTGGTGACCGTCGTCCGGTGGATACTGGGGGAAGAACCATGGAAAAAGCGCAGGGAATGGCTGGCGCCTCTGGCGGCGGCATTGGCGGTGCTGACGGCCGGAGTGCTGCCCACCCTGTACAGCGAGCCGCTGATCTATGATGTGATGATGTGGGCGGCCCAGGTGGTCATCGCCGGGGCGGCGGCCTCCTTCCTGCACCGGGGGCTGGATGTTTTTGAGCGCAGGGCGGATGTGCGGGAACGGCTCAGCGCCATTGCGGTGACGGTTCTTTTCGCCATGGCCCTCATGGGCCTGGACGCCGTGGAGTTTTCCGGCGTCACCCTGGGCCGGGTGGCCGCCGCGGCCGCGGTGCTTATGGCTGTGCGGATCAAGGGAGAGAGCTGGGCCACTCTGGTGGGGGTGGTGTGCGGGCTGGTCATGGGCTTTTCCACCGGGGACGTGACCCTTTATGTCACCGCATACAGCCTGGGCGGGCTGCTGGCGGGGGTTTTTTCAGCCTTCGGACGGCTGGGGAGCACCCTGGCCTTTACCATCACCTACGGCTTCATCGGCGTATTGGTCCAGGGCAGCATGGCGGGCTTTATCGAAGTGGCCCTGGCCGCCGTGGCCTTCCTGATGATCCCGGCCTCCTTTTTCCGGATGGCGGCCTCGGCCCTCACCGCTGTGGAGGCGGACGACGACACGGTGCGCGCCCTGATGGAGGACAGGCTCATCACTGCGGCCCAGGCGCTGGAGGACGTCTCGGATACCACCCGGGAGGTGGCAAAGAGGCTTCAGGACGCGGCTGGCGGAGAAATGGACTCCATCTGCGACCGGGTGGCGGAGCAGCTCTGCCGCAAATGCGCCTACTGCCGGACCTGCTGGCAGGCGGATTATTCCACCACCATGGACGCGCTGGGCCATGGCCTGGAGCAGCTGCGGCAGAGACGGAGCCTGGGCCCCGAGGACTTCCCCAAGAGCTTCCACAAGTGTGTCAAGCGGGACGCTGTGGCCCAGGTGATGACCGAACAGTTCCGGGCCTTCCAGAACCGCGAGGGGCAGCGCCGCCGGGCTGCGCGGATGCGCTCGGTGGTCACCGACCAGTTCGACGGCCTGGCCATGGCCCTGCGGGGGGTGGTGGAGGATGTGTCCGATATTTTGTCCAGCGACAGGGTGTTGGCCGCAAAGCTGCGCGAGGTGCTCATCGAGCACAAACTGGAACCCCAGGACGTGTGCTGCTACAAGGACAAGGATGGGCATGTCACCGTCCGGGCGGTCATCCCCCGGTACAAAGAGAACCGGGTGCTGTGGGAGCCCCTTCTCCGGGAGATGGAAACCGTCTCCGACCTGAAGCTCACCTATCCCCAGGCCGCCCGGCGGCGGAGAATCACCCAATACACCTTTTATGAACGCCCCACCTACACCGGGGAATACGGCTCCTACCAGCTGAGCTGCGAGGATGCCCCGGTCTGCGGGGATACCTTCCGCATCCTTACCACAGGGGGCCACAGGGCCCACATCGTTCTTTCCGACGGCATGGGCAGCGGTAAAAACGCGGCGGTGGATTCCGCCATGGCTGCCGCGCTCATCACCCGCCTGCTGGAGGCCGGCATTGGCTACCAGAGCGCCCTGAAGCTGATCAACTCCGCCCTTCTGGTCAAGTCGGGGGAGGAGTCGCTGGCCACCCTGGACGCGGCCCGGGTGGACCTGTTCACCGGACGGACAAAGCTTTTCAAGGCGGGGGCCGCCCCCACCCTGGTGCTCAAACGGGGCCGGGGTGTGGAGATCGAGTCCACCTCCCTGCCCGCGGGCATCCTGTCGGGGGTGGAGTTCCAGCAAAACGAGGTGACCCTGGAGGAAAACGACCTGCTGGTGATGATGTCTGACGGAGCCTCCGCCGACGGGTGCGGGTGGATACTCCAGGAACTGGAGAGCTACAAGGACAAGGACCTCAACGAGCTTTGCCGCCGCATCGCCAAGAGCCCTCAGCTCCGGCGGAGCGACGGCCGGGCCGACGACATCACCGTGGTGGCCTGCCGCCTGGTACGGAGCACCGTTTCCTGAATCGGCTTTCTCGTTTTTATTTGCGATAGTCCCCCTCTCACATCCAGGGGCGGCGCCAGTGCGC
>JAEXZK010000207.1 GCA_023451415.1 Bacillota bacterium
GACCAGGACGGTGGCGCCAAACATGGCAAAGACGTGCTGCAGGCCCAGCACCAGCATCTTGGGCAGGCCCAGGACCCGGGCATCATAGATGCCTTCATCCCCCACTTTGAGCTTTTTTTCTTCGTTCATTGTGCAAACTCCTCCTCAGTTTTTCATCTATGCAGCTATCCTTAGGATACCCAAAAAAAAGGCGTTGGCCTTTCAGAAAGAAAAGCCAAAGCCTTTTGTAATTGATGGAACGGAAATAAGAAGGAACGGCGGACGTTCCAGGGAAAAAAACGAATGGGACAGTTTGTGTTGGAACATTGCGCCGCACCCGCCTTCCTTTTGGTTTCTAGTTGATTATTATAGCGGATTGCAAGGGGCTTGTCTACCGCGATATATACCAAACTTCCATCCCCTTTGCCATGAAAACTAACCAAATCCACCACTTATTTTTGAAGCAGCCGGGCTGCCAGTGCCTGGTCCGGATCCACCACGGCGGTCTGATAGGGGTCGTAGATCACCATGCCGGGGCGCACCCCCCGGGGCTTTTTGACGTTGCGGATGAGGGTGTAGTCCACCGGCACCTTGGCGCTGTCTCTGGCCCCGGAGTTGCAGGCCGCGATGACGGCCGCCTCCTCAATGGTGCGGGCGGGGAACTCCCTCCCCGGCTGGGAAAGGATAATGGTGTGGGAGCCGGGGATCTTCTGAGTGTGGAGCCACATGTCGTAGTTGTGGGCCTCCCGCAGGGTCAGCTGGTCGTTCTGGAGGTTGTTGCGGCCGCAGAGGATGGTAAAGCCGTCGCTGGACAGATAACGCAGGGGCGGCAGCTTGGGGACCTTCTGCACCTTGCGCCCCTTCTCCCCCGGCCGGTTCCGGGTGTACCCCTGGCTGGCCACTTCCTCCCGGATCCCCTGGAGGTCGGCCTCCGTTTCCGCCCGCTCCAGCTCGGAAAGGACGGTCTCGATGTATTGGAGTTCCTGCGTCCCGCTCTGGATCAGCTCCCGGAGTTTTTCCTCAGCAGTGGTCAATTTTCTATACTCATTGTAATATTTTTGCGCATTTTTACTCGGAGACAGCATGGGATCCAGAGGAATATCCACCATTTCCCCCGTTTCGGAGAAAAAGTCCACCGCCCGCAGCACCTTGTCCCCCTTCTCCAGGGCGTAGAGGTTGGCGGAAACGATGTCCCCCAGTTCCTTCTTCCGCTCCCTGCCGGCTGCCCGGCGGAGGTCCTCCTGCTGGGCAACCAGCTTCCGCCGGAGGCGGTCACGGATGTTTACAAGGAGCTTGTGGAGGTCGGCGCTCTTCTGACGCATCCGCTCGGCGGTGTCCTTGCTGCCGTAAAAGGCATCCAGCAGGGCACTGAACCCCGCCGCCCGCTCCAGGGCATATTCCGCCGGAAACTGCCGCGGCTCCAGGAAGGCAAAGTCCAGGGCTTTGCCCGCCGGGTCCCGCACCAGCCACGGCTCTCCCCCGCCCGGTTCCAGGGCGGCCCGCACCACCCCAAAGTAGAAGGCCAGCCGTTCTTCCTGGGCGGGGGTCAGACTCCCGGCGGTCGGCTCCCCTTCCGGGGCGGCAAAGTGGGCTATCTCCCGGCAGATCATGGGGGAAAACCCTTCCACCTGCTCCAGGATGGCCTTGGAGAGGGGCACGTCCCGGCTGGAACAGACCGACCGGGCCAGATCCGCCGCCGGGGTGGTCAGGGGGCAGAGCTTATGCTGCTGGGGCGGAGGGGTGTAGGTCATCCCCGGCAGCACCTGCCGTGCCTCGGAGGTGACAAAGTCCACCCGCTTGATGGCGTCGATGATCTTCCGGTTTTGGTCCAGGAGGATGATATTGCTGTGGCGGCCCATAATCTCGCAGAGAAGGGTCAGCTCCACCCGGTCCCCCAGTTCGTTGACACATTCAAAAACCAGGGACAGCACCCGGTCCAGCCCCGCCTGCTCCACCCGCAGCAGCTTGCCGCTGCCCAGGTGCTTGCGCAGCAGCATGCAGAACATGGGGGCGGCCTTGGGGTTTTCGATGGCCGAGGCGGTAAAATGGACCTTGGCTCCCGCAGCGGCAGCCGAAATCAGCAGGCGGCGGTTTCCTCCCGACGCCCGCAGCACGATAACCAGGGTATCCCGGGCCGGCTGGCTGATCTTGTCGATCCGTCCCCCCGCCATCTCCTGGATTTCCTGTTTGATTTTGCACAGGTATGCGCCGTCAAATGCCATTTGGTGTACTCCTTCTCTGCCTTGGGCAGGATGATGTGGATGGGCCGCGGCCGCTTTTCAGAAAAACGCCCGGCGCGGGACGGGAACGCCTGCGGGATGGCCCGGGGCAGGCGCCCGGCTTCTCTCCCAGAGCCGGGAGGGCTTTTTCCGAAAATTTCGCGGCCGGGCCGCCGTCTTAAAGGGACGCCACCTGTCCGGCGTAGGCCCGGGCCAGGTCCACGGTCACGCCGGGCAGAAGCCGGCGCAGCTGATCCCGCAGCTGGGGCATGGCAATGTTCTCCGTGGCGTAGTGGCCGGCGTCATAGAGGGTGATGCCCCGTGCGGCAGCCTCCAGGAACTGGTGGTGCTTGACGTCCCCGGTGACCAGGGCGTCGATCCCCGGCGCGGCGGAGAGGGCATCCGCCCCCGCGCCCCCGCAGACGGCCACCCGGCGGATGCTCCGCTTGCCGGGGTTGAAGCGGGGCGCGATCCCCAATGCTTCCCGGATCCGGCGGGCAAAAGCCGCTTCGTCCACAGCCTCGGTAAGGCTCCCCACGCAGCCCAGCCAGCAGTCCTGGGTGACCCCCCAATCATCATAGACATCCCAAGCCGGTTCCTCATAAGGGTGGGCCTGCTTTACCGCCAGGAGGACATCCTCCAGCAGGTGGGGCGGAACCACCATTTCAATCCCCTTTTCCACAACCCGGCAGGGTTCTCCCACCCTGCCGATAAAAGGCTGAGCCCCGGGCAGGGGCAAAAAACGGCCCTCTGCATCCAGGATGGATGCAACGCCGCCGTAGTTGCCCATTTTGCCCGCTCCGGCCTCGCTCATGGCGCGATAAACAGCCTCAGCATGGGTGGCCGGGACAAAAACTACCAGTTTTTTCCAGGGCTCAGTCCGTTCTTTGACCAGGGGCCGGACATTTTGCAACTCCAAAGCCTGGGCCAGGGCATGGTTGACCCCTTCCGGGGCCATATCATAATTGGTGTGGGCGCTGATGACGGCAATGCCCGCGGCGGCAGCTTCAAAGGCGGGATCCCCGGCCAGGAGCCGCTTCCGCCCGCCGCCAAAGATCACCGGATGATGGCTGACGATCAGCCCCGCCCCGGCGGCCTTGGCCTCCGCCACCACCTGGGCCGTCACATCCAGAGCCACCAGAACCTTTTCCACCTCTGCGCCGCGGTCGCCCACCAGCAGGCCGCTGTTGTCCCAGTCCAGGGCCGTGTCAAAGGGGGCCAGTCTATTTACCGCCTGGAGGACCTCCCCCACTCGCATTCCGCTCATCCCATGGCTCCTTTCTCTTCCAAAGCGGCTTGCACCGCCTTCCATGTTTCCGCGGCCTCCGCCGCCTCCCTCTCCTGCCCTGGAGAGCCAGCCGTTCCCCGGGCCCGTTTTTCCGCCCGTTCCAGGACCATCCGGCAATATTCCCGGCTTTCGGGGCTCTCCGCCGGGTCCACCCTGCCCAGATGCAGTTCCGCGGGGCCCGGAGCATGGGCCGCCCCCGTCCAGGCCGCCTCCAGCACGGAATATACCCGGCCATTGGCGCGGCAGCAGGGCTCCCGGCGGATGTCAAACCCGTTCTTCCACAGCCACTCCCGCAGGCGCTCGGCCTTGGTCATGGGCTGGAGGAGCCAGGTGATGCCGGGGGTTTTGGCGTAGGGCCAGCTCTCCAGGATGTGGGCTATGGTGTCCCCCCCCATTCCGGCCACCACCACGGCGTCCAGGCCCTCGGGGGGCAGTTCCCCCAGGCCGTCGGCCAGCAGGCAGCGGACTTTTCCTCCCAGGCCCCGGCTATCCGCCTCCCGGCGCGCTTTTTCCAGGGGTTTTTCATGGATGTCGGTGGCAATCCCCCACTGGGCGCGGCCCTCCTGGATAAGCTGGCAGATGAGCAGCCCGTGGTCGGCTCCCACATCCGCCACCCCCCGGCAGGGCGGGACCAGGCGGGCGATAAGGGACAGTCGTTGATCCAGCATAGCGGTCTCCTTTCCCCTTTTTGCAGGCCAAAAGCTCCCCCGGGCGGCAAAGGGGCGGGGCGCCGGCTTTTTGGCCAAAAAGAAAAACAAGGCCCGGCCCTCCCTGGGGAGGGGAGCCGGGCTCTGTGGACGCCGGGGGCCCCGCGGCGGCAGGAACGGGTCCTGCCGGGCAGAGCTTCCCCCGGACTTACTTGCGGATGACGTCGCAGCCCATATAGGGGCGCAGGGCCTCGGGCACGGTGACGCTGCCGTCGCCGTTCTGGTAGTTCTCCAGGATGGCGGCGGTGGTGCGGCCCACGGCCACGCCGCTGCCATTGAGGGTATGCACCAGCTGGGCCTTGTCCTTGGGGCCGTCCTTGAAGCGGATGGAAGCCCGGCGGGCCTGGAAGTCCTCGCAGTTGGAGCAGCTGGAGATCTCCACATACCGGCCATAGGACGGCATCCACACCTCGATGTCGTAGGTCTTGGCGGCGGAGAAGCCCATATCACCGGTGGACAGGCAGACCACCCGGTAGGGCAGCCCCAGCAGCTGGAGCACCCGCTCGGCCTCGGCGGTCATCTCCTCCAGCTCGTCGTAGGACTCCTCGGGGCGGGTGTACTTGACCAGCTCCACCTTGTTGAACTGGTGCTGGCGGATGAGTCCCCGGGTATCCCGGCCGGCAGAACCGGCTTCGCCCCGGAAGCAGGCGGAATAAGCGGTATAACGCAGGGGCAGGAGGCTGCCGTCGATGATGGACTCCCGGTACATGTTGGTGACGGGGACCTCTGCGGTGGGGATCATGTACAGCTCCTCGCCCTCGATCTTATACATATCCTCGGCAAACTTGGGCAGCTGCCCGGTGCCGGTCATGGATGCGGTGCTGGCCATGTAGGGGGGCAGGATCTCGGTGTAGCCATGGGCGGCATGGGTATCCATAAAGAAGGAGATGATGCTCCGCTCCAGCCGTGCACCCAGGCCCTTGTAGAAGTGGAACCGGGCGCCGGTGACCTTGGCGGCCGTCTCGGGGTCCAGGATCCCCAGGTCCGCGCCGATGTCCCAGTGGGCCTTGGGCTCGTATTCAAACTTCCGGGGCTCGCCCCAGCGGCGCTGCTCCACGTTCTCGGTGTCGTCCTTGCCGATGGGCACGCTTTCGTGGGGGATGTTAGGAATCTCGTAGAGATGGAGCTTTACCTGTTCGCTCAGCTGGGCGATCTTCTGGTCGTTTTCCTTGATCTGGTCCGAAAGCTCCTTCATCCGCGCCATGACGGCGGAAACATCCTGCCCCTGCTTCTTCAGCATGGGGATCTCCTTGCTGGCCTTGTTCTGTTCCGCCTTGAGGGCGTCGTTGGCGGTGCTGAGGGCACGAAGCTGGGCATCGACGGCCAGCAGGTCGTCAATGAGTTTGTCCATATCCTTGTTGCGGCGCTTCATCGCCTCCTTGACCATCTCGGGGCTGTTGCGGATCACTTTCAGGTCTAACATGTCGTATCCTTCCTTTTTGATTCCGGGGGCTATGCCCGCCTTAAATTTTAAAAGATCGCAGGAGAGGGTTCATTGTTCCCCTGCCAGCCGCTCCGCCATCTCCCGGAGTTCCTCCAGAGAATGGAAGGCGACTTCCAGGGTGCCGCTCCCCTCCTTGCCGCTTTTGCTGATCCTGACCCTGCGGCCCAGGGCGTCCTGGAGACTGATCTCCAGCTCCTTGTAGCGGCTGTCGCCCCAGGAGCTTTCCTCCTTGGGTTCCCTGGAGGCCTTGGGCCCTTTGGCCCCCGCCTTGTCCGCCTTGGACAGCTTTTCCAGCTGGCGGACGGTGAGCCCCTGGCTCACGATCATCCGGGTCAGCTGGGACACCCTGGCGGGGTCCTCCACGCCGGCCAGCACCCTGGCGTGTCCCGGAGTAATCCGGCCCTGGGTCAGCTCCCGGAGCGTCTCCTCCGGCAGGGTCAGCAGCCGCAGGGAGTTGGTGACCACCGGCCGGGATTTGCCGATCCGCTTGGCCACCTGCTCCTGGGTCATGTGGTAGCTGTCGATGAGGGCCCGGTATCCCTGGGCTTCTTCGATGGGATTGAGGTTTTCCCGCTGGAGGTTCTCGATGAGGGCCAGCTCCATGACCTTGTTGTCGTCGGCCTCCACCACAATGGCCGGGATCTCGGAAAGGCCCGCTATCCGGCTCGCCCGCCACCGCCGCTCTCCGGCGATGATCTGGTAAACCCCTCCCGGCTGGGTGCGCACCACGATGGGCTGGAGCACCCCATGCTCCCGGATGGAGTCGGCCAGCTCCTCCAGCGCATCCTGGTCAAAAAGGCCGCGGGGCTGGTCCTTGTTGGGCTCTACGTCTGAAAGCCTCAGCTGCATCAGTGAGCCTGATATCTCGGCGTCGTTATCAATAAACAGGGCGTTGAGCCCCTTGCCCAAGCCTCCCTTTTTTGCCATGGCCTTCCCTCCTTACCTGTTCTTGACTATTATTTCTTTGGATAGGCTGAGATATGCCTCTGTCCCCCGGGAGCTGCGGTCGTAGTACATGATTGGCTGGCCGAAGCTGGGGGCCTCGGAAAGACGGACGTTCCTGGGGATCACCGTCTTGAATATCTTGCCCGCAAAATATTTCTTCACCTCGTCCACCACCTGGACGGTGAGGTTGAGGCGGCTGTCGTACATGGTCAGCAGGACGCCCTCCACCTCCAGGTCGGCGTTGTACATCCGCTTGACGGTGCGGACGGTGGAGATCAGCTGTGACAGCCCCTCCAGGGCATAGTATTCGCACTGGATGGGGATGAGGATGGAATCGGAGGCCGCCAGGGCGTTGACGGTGATCAGCCCCAGAGAGGGCGGGCAGTCGATGATAATAAAATCATAGCGGTCCTTGACCTTAAGCAGGGACGCCCGCAGGCCCATGGTGCGGTTTTCTATTTCCACCAGTTCAATCTCGGCCCCTGCCAGAGAGATGTGGCTGGGGATCACCCAAACATTTTTAAACGGGGTCTTTGTGGTGGCCTCTTCCGCCGTTTTGCCCAAAATCAGCATGTCATAGCAGGAGACCTTTACCTGTCGCTTGTTAATGCCCAAGCCGCTGGTGGCGTTGCCCTGGGGGTCCATGTCCACCAGGAGTGTCTTTTTGCCCAGCTCGCCCAGCCCGGCGGCCAGGTTGACAGCGGTGGTGGTTTTTCCCACGCCGCCCTTCTGGTTGGTAATGGCGATAATCTTGCCCATCAGGTCCTTTTCCACCCTTTCTCGTGGGGTTTTGGAAGGCGCTGCCCCAACGTAAGTTTGATTATAGCACAAAAGGAAGGGCCTTTCCACCCCTTTGTTCCACGTGAAACATGAAAAGTGTAAAATTTTGAAGGCCCCGCGCAGGCCCCTTCAGGCGTTCCACGTGAAACTTTGGCGGGCACACCAAAAACGCCGCCTCCGGAAATACCGGAAAGCGGCGCCTTTGGTCAGCTATGGGAAGTCAAATATATGAACTCTCGGGAGAGAGCCATCGGGGTAAAAGGGCCTCAGCCGGTGCGCAGGGAGTAAATTTTGGCGGGTTCCGCCTGCTCCGGGCGGGGCGCCGGCTTTGCCTTGGGGATGCGGATGGTGTAGCAGATAAATTCCTCTTCCTCGCTCTTTTGGGTCTGCACCGAGACCCCTGTCTTTTTGATTTCGGCCACGGCCTTGTCCACCGCGGAAAAAAGGATGCGGTAATCCCGCAGGTGGCCCACGCCTCTGCGGGGGGCGGGCTTCCTTTTTTGCAGCAGGGCGTTTATGTAATCTTCCGCCTGGGCGGCGGTAAGGGCATTTTCCCCAATATGGCGGCAGGCTTTCAGCTGGTCCTCTTCCCTCTCCAGCGTCAGCAGGGCTCTGCCCACCCTCTCCCCCAGCCCATAGGAAAGGAGCAGCTCCCGCACGGGGAGAGGCAGGCGGAGGAGCCGGAGCTTGTTGGCCACGGTGGGTTGGGCCATAGAGATAAGGTTGCACACCCGGGATTGGCTCAGCCCCTCCTGTTCCATCAGCCGGCGGATTCCCTCAGCTTCTTCAAAACAGTTGAGGTCCTCCCGGTGGATGTTCTCAATGAGGGTGAGCACCGCGGAGGAGAGCTCGTCCCTTTCCTCCACAATGGCGGGGATAAAGCGCATCCCCAGCC
>JAEXZK010000209.1 GCA_023451415.1 Bacillota bacterium
GGTCTGGACGGCGGACATGCTGGCCAGGATGCAGGCCAGCACCGAGGAATAGAGGATGGATTCCCCCATGGAACCGCTTTGGTCGATGTCCAGGATGATGTTCCAGCGGTTGGTGCGGCTGGAGCGGTCGTAAAAATAGACCCGCTGGGGGATGATAGCCCCCAGCCCGGGGTCATAGTTGCGCAGGTTGCGGGCGATGGTGTACTTAAAGTCGATGGCGGCGGCGCTGGGCAGGGGGGAGTGGGCCCGCTTGTTGAGGGCCGCCGTCACCGCGCGGCGGACGTCGCTTTCCAGCAGGCGGTTCAGGTCCTCCACGATCCTGGCGATAAACCTCCGGGCCGATTCTTTGGACCGCTTGGGGATCTGGTCCTTGAGCATCAGCAGGGTGGAGGCGAGGTTGAGGTCCGGCTCCAGATTGTCCAGGAGCTCCGGCTCCAGCAGAAGCTGCTTGAGGCCCTTGCGCTCGATGGCGTCATTCTGGACCACCGCCACGATCTCCTTGTCAAAAAGGGTTCTCAGGTCCCCCAGCCACTTGGTGATGCGGGGCGAAGAGGGGCCGCGTCCGCCGGACCCGCCGCCAAAGCTTTCCTCCGGCCCGCCGTAAATGGCGGACAGGGCGCTGTCCATGAGGAACTGCTCCGCCGAAAGGAAGGAAATGCCCATGGAGTCAAACTGCCCTTGGCTTTCGGCCCCCAGGATGAGCCGCCAGCGGGCCATCCGTTCCTGATCGGTCATCTTTCTCCCTCCTCTTTCAGATATCGGTAAAGTCAAAACCGTCCAGATCCTCCAACAGTTGCCGTTCGTCCGGGGTGGCCTCCCGCATCAGGAGATCGGCGGCCTGCCGGGCGTCCACGCCCCAGATCTCCCCCAGGTTTTCGGCAATGTCGCTTTTTTCCCCGGGGGAAAAGTCGGCAAAAGCCCGGCGCAGAAAGACCAGCGCGCGCTTAAACTCTTCCTCATCCAGGGTGTCCAGGTAATCGGAAAGCTGCCGCCAGAGGGAAAGGCGGGTGATGAGGGAATAGCGGTTCTTCCGGGCCAGGCCCTCAAACCATCCGGCCCCCAGGTCGGCGGGAACGCCCCTGGAGAGACGCCGCGCCACCTCTCGGGCCAGCAGCCCTTCGTCAGCCTTGCCCCGTTCCAGCAGCACGGCCATGGCAAAGCCGGAACACCGGGTATTCAGGTCGTCCCGGTCAGAGATGCGCTCCAGCACCTTCAGCCACCGGCCCTCCTCCAGAAAGTCGTGGTTGAGCTGGACGGCGTTCAGCCGGTCGATGGCTTCCATCACCGTCAGGGAGGCCTGATTGTCACAGATGCAGGCGTCCTCCAGGGTCAGGCAGGCCCGGAGATAGAGCTGGGAGAGAAGGGGGCGGAGGGGCTGGGCGTCAAAGCGCCGCAGGCTGCCGTACCGCACCGCAAGGGAGAGCTGCATGGCAGTGGCGGCGATGTCTCCCACCGCTGCGGCGTCCACCGCCAGGCGCTGGAGGATGGAGAGGGCGTACAGGGACGCCTCCGGGATGCCGCAGAGGAAGGCGTCCCCAAAAATGGAGGCGGCTTCCGCCATGGCGCCGCTGGCTTCGGCCCGTTCCTTGAGGGCAAAGGAAGCGGCGCCCTCCACAGTGTCCCCCAGAAGGGCGGCTTCCACGATCTCGATCTCCGCCTCGGGGGTCCACTGGAGGTCCCAGTACTCCCCCCAATTGGCCTTATCCTGGCGGCTGGCCACCGGCCGGGCAAAGTGGACCCCCAGCACCCGCAGGCGGTGGAGGAAAAGGGAACGGTTCAGGTCCAGGAAGGCGGCCTGCTCCGACTTGACGCCAAGCCGCTCCCGCAGGTCCAGGTCAAGACGCTGGAGCTGGGCCTGACGGAAGCGTTCCAGCCTGAGGGCCCCCAGCTGACGATAAAAATCCTCCTGGATAGAGGTGCGGCTGACGCCGTCGGGAAGGGCGCCGATTTTGGTGCCGATCTCGGTGTCGGCGGCGGCCAGGGAGATCTCGGAGAACTGGCCGTGCCCCATGCAGGTGACGGCTGCGTCCCGCAGGTCCTGGAGGCATGGGTACCGGCTGCCCCGCATCGCGGCCAGAGCCTGGGCCAGGCGGACGGCTTCTATGACCTCCGCGGAGGAGGAAAAATTCCCCGCCCGGCGGTGGGCGGCTGCAAGACGCGTCAGATAAAGGTACGGGGCGTCGCCGGGGCCGCCCTGGTTGAGGGACTCCCACAGCAGTTCAAAGTAGGCGGGGGCCTTATTGCCCGCGCCGTAGCCGGAACGGGAAGAAAGGCGGTAGTAGGAATAGGGCATGAGGGTGGTGCTGCACTCCACCCGGGGCAGAGAGCTTTCTTCGCTGTCGGTCATTGGCGCACAGGCCTCCAGGCCCGCCACATGGTAGGCGCCGCAGACACAGAAGATTTCTTCCGCCGGGACGCCGCCGTCGATGGCGGACTGGATGGTCCTTTTCATATAGGCTTCCCGCACCAGGTTTTCCGCCTGGCGGCGGGGGGCGTCGGCGGTGGAAGCCCGAAGCTGCCTGCCAAACTCCCCCGCGGCGGCCCGGTAGGCCTCCGGAGCGTCCAGCTGCTCAAAGTTCCGTTCCCAAAAGGTGTCGTGCTCCTCCCCAGTGAGGGTCTCCAGCCGGTTGTACACCGATTCCGTGGTGTCGGGCGCATCGGATGCATCCTGAGCGGGGGCGTCCGGGCCCATGGCCAGGAAAACCCCGGAGGGCAGGTCCATAAACCGGCACTCCACCCCGTTTTGGAAGGCCCACAGGATGGCCTGATATTCGGGGGAATATTCTGCAAAGGGGTAGAGGATGGTGCGGATGGGGCTCTCCTTGGTGTAGGCCAGGATGGCGGCCGGAAGCCGGGTATCCGGATGGCAGAACCAGTGCATCTGGCCGGAGAGGTCGCTGGGCCCCTCCACCAGCACGAGCCTGGGCCGGACCTCATCCAATTCCCGCCGCAGATGGAAAGCCGCCCCGGGGGAGAGGTGGCGCACCCCGAAAAGCGTGGGCCCGCCCATCAGGGGTTCAGCTCCTTGCAGGCCTTATAAAGAGGCAGCCACTCATGGCCCCGTTTTTTCATCACATTTTCCAGATACTCGCTCCAGGAAACCTTATCCTTGTCCTCGTCCTTGACCACCGCCCCCTGGAGGGCGGCCGCCAGGTCGCCAGCGGTGACGGTGCCGCTGCCGAAGCTTCCGGCCAGGGCCATGGAGTTGGCCAGGAGGGAGATGGCTTCGGCGGTGGACAGGACGCCGCTGACCGTTTTCAGCTTCTGCTTGCCGTCCAGGGTGGAGCCGTGGCGCAGCTCCCGGAAGATGGTCACCACTTTTTCCACGGTGTCGGCCTCGGGCTGGCGGGCGCCCCGGTCCAGCCCGGCGGAGAGCTGGGCGACCCGGGTGAGGACAATGTCCATCTAGGT